>CALZCR010000001.1 GCA_945631445.1 uncultured Corynebacterium sp.
GCACGTGGCCACCGACCACGCCGACTACGCCGAGTGGATCGACGAACTCGTCGACGTGGAGCCGTTACTGGAATATAAGGGATGGCCGTGGGAGGACTGCCCGATCCTGACCGACCGGCAGGTCATCACGAAGTTCGAGGGTAAGGGGCTGACCAAGGATCACGTGATCCGGGAATACCTGTGGCAGCGCACCGACGCACCGAATCCGGAATAAGGTGGAGCCAACTTAAACGCTTATTGACTTTCACCTGAAAAGAGTTCCCGCCATGTCAGACATCCACGAAGCCGCCCACCACTACACCTCCGGCGCCGCCACCGGCCCGGACGGTCTGCTCCTGATCTGGGACGCCCCCAACCTGGACATGGGCCTGGGCGCGATCCTCGGCGGCCGCCCGACCGCCGCGTACCGGCCGCGTTTCGACGCCATCGGCCGCTGGCTGATCGCCCGCGCCGATAAAATCGCCCGGCGTTCCGGCAGCCACGTCGAGCCGGAGGCCACCGTGTTCACCAACGTGGCCCCGGGCAGCGCCGACGTCGTCCGCCCGTGGGTGGAGGCCCTGCGCAACGTCGGCTTCGCGGTCTTCGCCAAACCGAAGACCAACGACGACTCGGACGTCGACCCCGATATGCTGGCGCACATCCGTCGCCGCCACGAAGAAGGCGTGCTCAAGGGCTTGGTCGTGGCCTCCGCCGACGGCCAGAACTTCCAGGACACGCTCGAGGAGCTCCACGCCGAGGGCGTCCCCGTCACCGTCATCGGCTTCCACGAGCACGCCGCCTGGGCGGTATCCTCACAGGCGATCGAATTCCTCGACTTGGAGGACATCCCGGGCGTGTTCCGGGAACCCTTGCCACGCGTCAACCTGGATCAGCTCCCCGACGAAGGCGCCTGGCTCCAGCCATTTCGTCCCCTGTCCGCCCTCGTCAACACGAAGCACCACTAACTGCGTCAAGGAGGCAACGCCACGTGTTCCTCAAATGGGGCTATTTCTCCTACCGGCACCGCCGCATCGTCCCACTGGTGATGATCGGCGTCGTCCTGCTGCTCTTCTTCGGCTGGGGCACCCGCCTCGACGACCGGATGAGCCAGGAAGGCTGGGAGGATCCCACGGCCTCGTCCACGACGGCCGCCGCCATCGAGCAGGAGGTCTTCGGGCGCGACGACTCCGGCGACGTCATCCTGCTGTTCGAATCCCCGGACGGTGTCAACGACCCGGCCGTCTTTGAGGCCGGCGCAGCCCACCTGGAGCGCCTGCAAGCCGAGCACGGCGAACAGATCGCGCACGTCACCAGCTACTTCGGCACCCGCAACGCCCAGTTGATCACCGACGACGGGCAGACCGCCTTCGCCGCGATCGGCCTGGCCGGCGACGGCGAACAGACCCTGCAGGACTTCCGGGCCATCGAAGACGACCTGGCCCCGCCGGCGGAGACCCTGCCCGAGGGCATGACCGTGCAGGTCGGCGGCGCCACCGCCGTCGCCGACGCCTTGGACGACGGCATGGCCAACGACATCAGCCGCGCCGAGCTCTTCGGCCTGCCGTTCGTGGCCCTGCTGCTGCTGTTCGTCTTCGGCTCCGTGGTCGCCGCGGCCATGCCGCTGATCGTCGGCATCCTGACGATCTTGGGCTCCCTCGGCGTGCTCTCCATGCTCGCCGGCGTGCTGCAGGTCAACGTCTTCGCCCAGGCGATCGTCACCCTGCTGGGCCTGGGCCTAGCCATCGACTACGGCCTGTTCATGGTCTCCCGCTTCCGCGAGGAGCTGGACAAGGGCCGCTCCGTCGAAGACGCCGTCGCCCAAGCGACCACGCATGCGGGCAAGACCGTGGTCTTTTCCGCGCTCATCGTCGCGGTGGCGCTGTCCGGCCTGCTGATCTTCCCGCAGGCCTTCCTCAAGTCCGTCTCCTACGGCGTGATCGCCGCCGTCGTCCTGGCGGCGCTGCTGTCGGTGACGGTGCTGCCGTCGGTCTTCGGCATGCTGGGCCACAACATCGACAAGTGGTCCATCCGGCGCACCAACCGCACCGCCCGCCGCCTCGAGGACACCTGGTGGTTCAAGATCCCCGCCTGGGCCACCAAAAACGCCAAGATCGTCACCGTCGTGGTCGCCGGCGGACTGGTGCTGCTGACCCTGCCGGTCGCCGGCACCAAGTTCGGCGGCATCAACGAAACCTACCTGCCGCCGACCCAGGAGACGCGCGTCGCACAAGACGAGTTCAACGAGAAGTTCCCGAACTTCCGCACCGAGCCGATCAAGCTCGTCGTCACCGACGCGACTAACGCCCAGCTCGTCGACGTGGTCCTGCAGACCCGCGACGTGGAGGGACTGACCGAGCCGCTGAGCCCGATGACCCAGACCGTCGACGGCACGACCGTGCTCTCCGCCGGCATCGAGGACCGCGACGACAACCAGTACGTCCTCGACCAGCTGCGCGCCATCGAGGCCCCGGAAGGCGTCGGGCTCTACATCGGCGGCACCCCCGCCATGGAGACCGAGTCCATCGAGGCGCTCTTCGAACGCCTGCCCTGGATGGCGATCTACATCGTGCTCGCCACCTTCCTGCTGATGGCCCTGGTGTTCGGCTCGTTGATCCTGCCGGCCAAGGCGATCATCATGACCGTCCTGGGCCTGGGAGCCACCCTGGGCATCCTCACCCTGATGTTCGTCGGCGGGTGGGGCTCGGGGCTGCTGAACTTCACGCCGGGCCCGCTGATGAGTCCGGTGGTGGTGCTGATCATCGTCATCATCTACGGCCTGTCCACGGACTACGAAGTCTTCTTGGCCTCCCGGATGGTCGAGGCCAGAGACAAGGGCGCCACCTCGGACGAGGCGATCGTCTACGGCACCGCGCGTACCGGCAGCATCATCACCTCCGCCGCGCTGATCATGATCTTCGTCGCCGCGGCCTTCGCGTTCTCCGACATCGTGATGATGAAGTACATCGCCTTCGGCCTGATCTTCGCCCTGGCCATCGACGCCACCGTCATCCGCCTGCTGCTGGTGCCCGCCGTGATGCACCTGCTGCGCGAGGACAACTGGTGGGCGCCGGCGTGGGTCAAGAAGATCTACCATGCCATCGGCGGCCACGGCGGCGAGGATGACCCGGTCACCGAGCGTGTCGACGCCCCCGCCCACCGCGAGCGCGAACCCGCGGCCGTCGGCGCCGGGGCGGTCTCCACTGCTGCCCAGGTCGAGCCCGAAGCCGCGGCGGAGACCGACGTCGTCGAGCACGCCGCGCCCCCGCTGCCCAGCAACGACGTCACCGCGGAGCAGCCGGCCGTGCCTGACCCGGTCGTGCCCGAGGAAGGGGAGGACGAGGATCTCTCCGTCGACGAGGTCACCGTCGCCGAGGACTCGCACGCCGCCCGCAGCGGCGTGTCCACCAACCAGGACACTGAGCTGATCCCCTTCGCCGAGCTGATGCGTCGGCTGCAGGAGGAACGCGAACAGGGCGGCCCTGAGCGTCGATGAAGCCCTTGCGCGCCCTCGCCGCCAACCGCTGGTTCCAGTGGTCGGCGTCGCTGGCGATTTTGGCGATCGTGCTGCTGGCCTTCCGGGACCAGCTGCCGTTCATCGGCCAGGCCGTGGCAGAGCTGCGTGACACGGCGCCCGGCCCCTTGGTGTTGGCCACGCTCAGCGCCCTGCTGTCGATCCTGGCGATGGCCGAAGTGATGCGCCTGCTCCTGCGCGCCGGCTCCGTGCGCATCCCCCTGGCCGAGACCAACGCCCTGACCCTGGCCTCCAACGCCTGGTCCACCTCCCTGCCGGGTGGCCCGGCCTTCTCCGCGGTGCTGACCTTCCAGGTGCAGCGGCGCTGGGGCGCCAGCATCCTGCTGTGCGGCTGGTTCTTCATCATGAGCTCCGCGATCTCCACGATGTGGCTGGTGCTCATCGGGGCCGCCGCCGTACTCTTCCTCGGCGCGCAGGTCTCCGTGTGGTCGCTGGGGCTCAGCTTCCTGCTCATGCTCGCCGCCGGGGCGGGCGTGTACTGGATCATGAAGAACCCGGCCACCCTGGAGAAGTGGATCCGCTCGCTTCTGCCCCGGCTCAACGGGCTGCTGCGACGCGACCGGCAGGCCGGAGTCGACGGCGCCGTGGAGCAGATCCGGCAGCTGGACTCCGTGCGTTTTTCCGGCGGCGACTTCGCGGTGGCCTCCACGTATTCGCTGGCCAACCGGCTATTCGACGCCGCGACCCTGTGGCTGGCCGTGTGGGCGGTCAGCGGGCACCTGCCCGGGCTCGACGCCGGGGAGAACCAGACCACCGTCATGGGCGTGGCCTTGGCCTACATCACCGCCAAACTCGCCGGCTCCGCGCAGGTGACCCCGGGCGGCCTGGGCACGGTGGAGGCGGCGATCATCGCCACGCTGGTGGCCACCGGCATGACCGCCGTCGACGCGACCGCCGCCGCGCTGGTCTACCGGGTCATCTCCTTCGCACTGATCACCGTCATCGGGTGGATCGTCTACGTGGCCCACTACGCCCGCGACGGTTTCAGCGGCCCCCGCCAACTGCGCCGGCGTGCGCAGGAGTCAGCGCAGAGCTCCTAAAGAGCTAGACTCATCGGCGACACTTCCCCACCCCGCACCCCTCGGAGGTCGCCCACCATGAGCCGCCCCAGCGCCATCCTCGCCGACGTCGTCGCCATCGCCGTGTTCGCCCTGCTCGCCCGCATGGCGCATCAGTCCGACGACATGCCCTTCACCTTCGGCGGCTGGCTGTCCACGCTGTGGCCCTTCCTCATCGGCGTGGCCGTCGCCTGGGTCGTCATCGCCGCGGCCAAGTGGGACGGGGCGAAGCTGCACCCGGCGGGCTGGGTCGCGTGGCTCATCGTGGTCGTCGTCGGCCTGAGCATCTGGGGGATCCGCAACCAGGCCTTCCCCCACTGGTCGTTCATCATCGTCGCCTCGGTGATGTCGGTGATCCTCATGCTCGGCTGGCGGGCGGTGGCCAAGGCCGTCACCCGCCGGAGGACGCCGGTGGCGGCCTAAAATACAGGCCACGACGAAGCGCCGGGCGCCCCACCAGCAGGGGGGGGGGCGCCCCGCGCGGAAGTCGGTGGGCCCCGGGCGAACCGGGGTAGGCGCCGACGATGGCGCCCAAGTAGTTGACGCCCATCACGATGTAGTTGACGAGCTCGAAGATGATGTCCACTGCGGAGCTGAGCATGAGGTTGCCTCCAGAGATAGTTGACGATGTTCACGGTCCGGCCTGCCGGCCACCTGGCCGCCCTGGGACAGGACGGGGCGTCGGCAAGCGCTTCTTCCCTATCTGTCGGCCACGGCAGCCGTCGTGTTACATCGGGATGATGTTGTGCTTCTTCGGCAGGTCGCGGACGTCTTTGGTGCGCAGCTGACGCAGCGCCCGGCGCAGCGCGAGACGAGACTCGTGCGGCTGGATCATCGAATCGACGTACCCGCGCTCCGCGGCGACGTACGGGCTGGTCATGGTCTCGTCGTAGAAGTCCATGAACACCTTCTTCATGTGCGCCCGCTGCTCCGGGTCCGTGATGGCGTCGAGCTGCTTGCCCTGGATCATCACCACCGCCGCGGCGGAACCCATCACGGCGATCTGCGCGGTCGGCCACGCCAGGTTGATGTCGCCGGCCAGGTTCTTCGACCCCATCACCGCATACGCGCCGCCGTAGGCCTTGCGCACCACCAGCGTCACCTTCGGCACGGTCGCCTCCACCGCCGCGAAGGCGAGCTTCGCGCCGCGGTGGATCAGGCCGGCCTTCTCCTGCTCCACACCGGGCAGGTAGCCGGGGGTGTCGACGACGAAGACGATCGGGATGTTGTAGGCGTCGCAGATGCGGATGAACCGCGCCGACTTGTCGGCGGCGTCCGCGTCGATGCAACCCGCCAGGTGCATGGGGTTGTTCGCCACGTACCCCACGGTCCGGCCGTCGATGCGCCCGAAGGCGGTGATCATGTTCGGGGCGAAGTTCTCCTGCAGCTCGATGAGATCGTCGTCGTCGCCGAGCTGGACCAGCAGGTCCATCATGTCGTAGCCGGCGTTGGTGTCGTCCGGGATGAACTCGTCGAGCACCAGCTCGTCCTCGCCGGAGACGTCCTCGTCCGTGGGCGCCAGCACCGCCGGCGTCTCGTCGAAGCACGTCAGCGGCAGGTGGCCGAGCAGGTCGCGCACCAGGTCGAAGGCGTCGTCCTCGGAGTCGACGACGGCCTGGATGTTGCCGTTGAGCTCCTGCTGCCGCGCCCCGCCGAGCTCCGCGGAGGTGACGTCCTCGCCGGTGACCTCGCGGATGACGTTGGGGCCGGTGACGTACATCTCCGCCTCCCCGTCGACCGCGATGACGAAGTCGGTGGTCACCGGGGCGTACACCGCGCCGCCGGCGGACTTGCCCATCATGATCGAGATCTGCGGGCTGCGGCCGGACAGCGGCATCTGGCGCCGCGAGATCTCCGAGTACATGGCCAGCGACGTCACCGCGTCCTGGATGCGGGCGCCGCCGGAGTCCTGGATGCCGATGACCGGGCACCCGATCTTGATGGCCATCTCCATGACCTCGACGACCTTCTTGCCGAAGGTCACCCCGACCGAGCCGCCGTAGACGGTCTTGTCGTGGGCATAGACGCACACCGGGCGGCCGTCGATGCGCCCGTAGCCGGTGACCACGCCGTCGGAGTAGACGGCGTCGTCGACGCCCGGGGTCTTGGCCAGGGCGCCGATCTCGGTGAAAGAGCCCTCGTCCAACAGGCGGGCGATGCGGTCGCGCGGGGTGGACCGGCCGGCCTCGTCGCGCTTTTTCCGCGCGCGCTCCGAACCGGGGTCCTGCGCCTTCTCCAGCCGCTCGCGCAGATCCGCGAGCTTGTCGGCGGTGCTCATCGCTGTCACTGGCTTACTCACCTGATCCTTTTCATCATGTGTGCCCCGACGATCCCGATCGCCGGCTCGTCCGGCACCGCCAGGTGATCGCCCGGCAGCTGCACAATCTCTAAATCATCGACGATAGCGGCCCACCCGCCGTCGGGGGCAATCTCCGCGTACGCGGGCTCCAGCTCGATGGCGCCGTCGTGCATCCGCTCGGAGCGGAACAACAGCACCGGCGCCTTGACCGACGCCCAGCGGGCGAAGTCCAGGTTGCCCAGGATCTGGTTGTCCACGAAGCTGGCGCGCTGGTGCTCCAGGATACCGGCGGACAGACCGTGGGCGGAAGCGTCGGTGGTGGCCAGGTAATGCTCCAGCATGCCCAGCAGCGCCTCTTCCCCGGCGGTCTCCAGCAGCTCGAAGGGCACCTCGAACTCCAGGCCGTAGGTCTTCTTCGCGAAGTCCGCGTAGCGGCGCCACCGCGCCTTGGTCTCCTCCATCGTCTTCGGCGCCGGGTTCGCCGGCTGGGTGGTGTCCAGCAGCGCGATGTGGTCGACGACCACGTCCGTGTCCTGCAGCTGGTGCGCGACCTCGTAGGCCAGCGCGCCGCCGAAGGACCAGCCGCCGAGCACCACCGGGCGGCCCTCGGAGTAGGCCGTGATGTCGGAGACGTAGGCCGCCGCCCGCTCCGCCAGCGAGCCCTCGAGGCGCTCCACGCCGTAGACGGGGACATCCTCGTCCAGGCGGCGGGTCAGCGGCTCATAGACGACGGTGGTGCCGCCGGCCGGGTGGAACAAGAACACGGCCGGCTTGTCCGAGCCCTCCGCGCGGGGGCGCAGGATCCGGATGTTGCCTTCCACCGGGGTCTCCAGTCCTTCGCGGACCAGATCGCCGAGCGGCTCCAGGGTCGGCGCCTCGTGCACCGTCGCGGCGCTGACCTCGACGCCGGAGCGTTCCGTCAGCCGCTCCGCGATGCGGCCGGCCTGCTCCTCGGTGAGTTCCGGCAGCGGGCTGGTCACCCCCGCCACGGCGGAACCGGTGACCGTGGCCCAGGTGCCGAAGACCATGCGTTCGGAAGCGTCGCGCGGGGCCACGCCCACGCCTTGGCCCTGCCCCTGCTCCTCCGGGGTGGCCTGCTGGGCGGTCGCCGCGCCGACGCCCTCGCCCTGGACCGGGCTCATCGCGGCGTCGACCTCGCCGACCGGCTCAGCGCTCTGCTGGGCGACGGCCTCGTCGACCATGGCGACCACGTCCGCGACGGACGCGTCACGCAGCGCCTGCACCTGCAGCGGCGGGATCTGGAAGTCGTTTCCACCCGGTTCTTGATGCGCATGCCCATCAGGGAGTCCAGGCCCAGGTCGATCAGCGGCAGTTCGCCGGGCAGGTCCTCGACGTCGTAGCCCATCGACTCGGAGACGATCGCCCGCAGGCGCTCCTCCACGGTTTCCCCGCTGTCCGGGTCCCACCGCACGGCCTCGACGTCGAGGTCGTCGTCAAAGCCGCCCGGTGCGGCGGCCGCCGGGGCCGGCGCCGCGTCGTAGCCCACGGGCTCGATTCCGGCCAGGGCACTGGCGAAGCCCTCCTCGATCAGGGTGGTCTCGCCGGCGGCGTCGACGGCGTACACCGCCAGATTCAGACCGCCCAGGCCCGATTCCACCACCGTGGTGACCTCACCGGAGGCGGGCAGCGTGTCGTGGCCCTTGGTGGCCACCAACTGCGCTTCAGGGTTGACCGCCGCGGCCGCGGACTCCAGCAACGCCAGTGCCGAGGGAGCCTGGTCGGCGTTCGTGCTGAACGCCACCGTGCCGCCCGGCAGCGTGACCTTCGTGCCCGGCACACCGGTGACCGCACCCCCGCTGGGACGCGCGTTGGTCCAGTAGCTCAGTTCCTTGAATTCGGTGACGGGGGCGTCGATACGCTCACCGTCGCCGTAGAGCGCGCCGAAGTCGACCGGCATGCCGGCGACGTAGAGCTTCGCCAGCAGGTCACGGATGGAATCGGCTTCCTCGACCTTGCGCTTGAGCACGTACAGCAGCTGCGCGTCGGCCTTGCCGACGGCAAAGGCCGTGTTCATCATGCCCATGATCCCCACCGGGTTCGGGGCGATCTCCACCAACGTGGTGTGCCCGGCGGCCAGCGCCTGTTCGGTGGCGTCCTGGAACCACACCGGCTGGCGCGTCATGCGCAGGAAGTACTGGTCGTCGTGGATGACCGACCCGGCGGGGTAGACCTCGCCGCGGTCGACGGAGGAAAACACCGGGATCGTGGTCGGCTGCGCCGCAATGCCGGCGATCTCGCCGGCGAGGTCCGCCATGATCGGATCCAGCGCAGAGGTGTGCCCGGAGCCCTTGACCTGCAGTTTGCGGGCGAACTTTCCCTCTTCCTCCAGCTGGGCGACCAGCGTGTCGACGGCCGGGGCCGGCCCGCCCACCGTGGTCATGCCCGGCCCGGCGTACACGGCCGGTTCCACGCCGTGAAGCGCCTCGTCGGCGTCGACGAGTTCGGTGAGCTGCTCGCGGGTGAGCTCGACGACCGCCATGGCGCCTTCCTGGTCGGTGCCGGCGATCATCTCCTCGCCCTCGCCCATGAGGCGGGCGCGGTGGCAGGCGATGAGCATGGCGTCCTTGGCGGAAATCCCGCCGGCGGCGTAGGCCGCGGCGATCTCGCCCATGGACATGCCCGCCACCGCCGCCGGCTTCGCTCCGAAGCTGGCCAGCAGGTCGGTGACCGCGATCTGGATGGCGGTGACGGTGACCTGCGCGGTCTCCGTGTCGTAGGTCTGCTCGTCGTCGCGGATGATCTCCAGCATCGACCAGCCGGACTCGAAGTCGACGTACCCGTCGAGCTCTTCCATCCGGGCGGTGAACAGCGGGCTCATCTCGAGCAGTTTCTTGGCCATCTTGCGGTGCTGGGAGCCGAAGCCCGAGTACACGAACACCGGGCCCGCCGGCGACGGGGAATCCGCCGCGACCGACCCGATCGAGGTCTTGCCCGCGGCGACCTGGCGCAGCCGCTTGACCGCGTCGGCGACGTTATCCGCCGTGACCACGGCGCGGCTGCGGCCGTGGTTGCGCCCCGCCAGGGAACGCGACACCGGCACGAGGTCGGCGTCGGCGCGGCCCTCCAAGAAGTCGGCCAGGTTGGCGGCCGCCTTCGCCCGGCGCGACGGCAGCAGCCCGGAGACCGGCAGCGCCACGGCAGCGGGGTTGTCCGGATCAATCAGCTGCGACGGGGTGGCCTGGGGGTCCTGCTCGCCCTCGTCGAGGTAGTCCTCGGCGACGAATTCGCTGACCACGACGTGCGCGTTGGTGCCGCCGAAGCCGAAGCCGGAGACGCCCGCGATCTTGCGGCCGGAGTACTCGGGCCATTCTCGGGGGTCTTCGACGAGCTCGAGTTTTTCGGCGTCGAAGTCGATGTAGCGGTTGGGTTCGGTGTAGTTGATCGACGGCGGCAGGGTGTCGTTCTGGATGGACTGCACGACTTTGACCAGGCCGGCGACCCCGGCGGCGGATTCGGCGTGGCCCAGGTTGGTTTTCACGGAACCCAGCAGCGTCGGGTGCTTGGCTTCGCGGCCGGCGCCCAGCACTTCGCCGAGGGCGGTGGCCTCGATGGGGTCACCGAGGATGGTGCCGGTGCCGTGGGCCTCGACGTAGTCCACCTGGGTAGGGTCGACGCCCGCGTCCGCGTAGGCGCGCTCGAGCACGTCGGCCTGGGCCTCCGGGTTGGGTGCGGTCAGGCCGTTGGAGTGGCCGTCGGAATTGACCGCGGAGCCCTTGATCACGGCGAGGACCTCGTCGCCGTCGGCGATGGCATCCGCGACGCGCTTGAGCACCAGCACGCCGACGCCCTCGGCGCGGACGAAACCGTCCGCGTCGTCGGAGAAGGCATGGATGCCGCCGGAGGGGCTGATCACGCCGAGCTCCCCGAACGCCGTGGAGACGAACGGGCTGGCCAGGATGTTCACGCCGCCGGCCACGGCCACATCAGCGTCGCCGGCGCGCAGGGCACGCACCGCGTCGTGGGTGGCCACCAGCGAAGAGGAACAAGCGGTGTCGACGTTGACGGAAGGCCCACGGAAGTCGAAGGCGTAGGACACGCGGTTGGGGATGATCGAGCTGGCGGTGCCGGTCAACGCGTAGGGGTGGGCCTCCGCCGGGTCGGCGGTGATGAGCATGCCGTAGTCGTTGCTGGACGAGCCCATGAACACGCCGACGGCGGCGCCGCGCAGCTGGCTGGGCGGCAGGTGAGCGTCTTCTAAGGCGTGCCAGACCTCTTCCAGCAGCAGGCGCTGCTGCGGGTCCATGTTCGCGGCCTCCACCGGAGACAGGCCGAAGAATTCGTTGTCGAAGACGTCGATGTCGTCCAAGTAGCCGCCGGCGGTGCTGACGGCGTCGATCTTGGCGGTGGTGACCGGGTCGGCGGCGTATTCCGCCCACCGGCCTTCCGGACGCTCGCCGGTGGCGGAACGGCCTTCGATGAGCAGGCGCCAGTATTCGTCGAGGTTCTTTGCGCCGGGGAAGCGGGCGGACATGCCGACGACGGCGATGTCGTGGGTGCCGGGGGCGCCGGCCGTCGGCGTCGTGGTGCGGGGCGCGCGGCGGGTGGCGGTCTCCGTCGGCGGGCCGTCGACCAGTCGCTTCGCCAGCTGGGCGATCGTCGGATACTCGTAGGCGATCGTCGCGTCGAGCTGGACGTCCAGCAGGTTTTCCAGCTCCCCGGACAGCACCACGGCGTCGCGGGAAGACAGGCCGAAGCGCTCCATCGGGGTGGCGTCGGTGATCTCGTCCACGCTCAATTCAGTGGTGCGTGCGATCCAGTTCTTCAGCCACTCCCGGAGTTGGGACTCGGTCATCGAGGTTGCGCTCATCCGAAGGATCTTCCTTACTAGCTAAAAGAGGGGCGTTGCCGTGCTGTTGTCGGTGATGAAAACAATTGTCGCCGTAAACGCCACTAAGGTCTATGGCCATCTATCGTCATATTGTTCCACGGTGTTTCTTTCTGCAGCTCATCAGGCTGTGGTACTGCAGAAAGTCTTTTCCGCCGGGCCGGGGCAGGTCCCCTGCGGCGCCGGAAACACGAAATCCTCCCGCCGGTGGGGGCGGGAGGATCGTCGGCTAGGGAGATTTAAGCGTTCTCCGCCAGGTAGTTGCGCTGGTTGACGCGGCGGGCGATCTTGCCGGAGGAGGAACGGGCGATCTCGTTCGGCGCGAGCACCCGGATCTCGTCCGGGGTCACCCCGTGGACGGAGCTGACCGCGGCGCGCACGGCCTCCACGGCCTCGGCGTCACCGGAGGCGTCGGCGTCGTCGCCGCGCTCCAGCAGGACGACGAGCTTCTCGACGTCGTCGCCCGGCACGGCGAAGGCCGCGACGGAGTCGGCGCGCACGTGCTCGCTCGCCTCCTGGACAGTGGCTTCAATGTCCTGCGGGTAGTGGTTACGGCCGGCGATGATCACCAGGTCCTTCAGGCGACCGGTGATGTAGAGCTGGCCTTCCAGCACGACGCCCAGGTCGCCGGTGGCCAGCCAGCCCTCGTCCGGGTGGCCCTCTGCGCGGGAGCCCTCCGCCAGGCGCTCGCCGAGCGTCTGTCCGAAGGTCTCGGCGGTCTCCTCCGGGCGGTTCAAGTAACCGGCCGCGGTGTTGCCGCCGTTGGTCCAGATTTCACCGACCAGGCCGTCGACGATCTCGGCCTTGGTCTCCGGATCCACGATGGTCATCGCCTGCGGGCGCACGACCTGGCCGTTGGAGGCGAAGGACACGGCCTGCCGCGAACCCTTCTCCACCACGACGGCCTCGCCCTCGGCGAGCTTGTCGCGGTCAAAGTAGTTGATCAGCGGGCGCTGTTCCGTCTGCGGGGTGGAGACCAGCAGCGAGGCTTCCGCCAGGCCGTAGGACGGGCGCAGGGCCTTCGAGTCCAGGCCGAACGGGGTGAACGCGTCCGCGAAGTTCGTGACCGCGGACTCGCTGACCGGCTCAGAGCCGATGATGATGCCGTCGACGTTGTCGAACCGGACGTCGGAGCCCTCCTCCGGCTTGCCGTAACGCACGGCCATCTCCAGGGCGAAGTTCGGGACGACGGCGTAGGTGTTGACGTCGTTCTCGTCGCGGCGGGAGAGTTGCTTGACCCAGCGGGACGGCTGCTGCACGAAGTCGCGCGGGTTCATCATCTCCATCGGCAGGCCCAGCAGGACGACGAAGACGGCCAAGATGATGCCCATGTCGTGGTGCAGCGGCAGCCAGGTCACCAGCCGCAGCGGCAGGCGCAGCTTCGCGGCGGTGAAGATCTGCAGCACATTGGTCAGAATCGAGCGGTTGGTCAGCACCACGCCGGCCGGGGTGCGGGTCGAGCCGGAGGTGTACTGCAGGAAAGCGGTCTGGTCGATCGGCATCGTGGTCGCCGAAGCCATCAGCTGCTGGCCCTGCAGGGTGGTCGACGGGTTGACGTAGCTCTCCGCCAGCGAGTTCGGCAGGGAATCCACCGCCAGGATGCGGGGGCGCTCCCGCGACGGGGTGTCCGCGAAGTGCTCGCGCACGGCGCCGGCGGCGTGCTTGTTGGTCAGCACGACGGTCGGCGTGGAGTCCGCCAGCACGGCCTTGAGGTGCTCGCCGTGGCCCGGCTCGTTCGGGTCGTACAGCGGCACCGGCACCATGCCCGCGTAGAGGGCGCCGATGAAAGCGAAGAGGTACTCCGGGGAGTTCCCGGCGAGAATGGCCACGCGGTCGCCGATCTTGGCCACCTGCTGCAGCCGGGCCGCCACCGACTTGATGCGGTCGTTGATTTCCGTGCGGTCGTAATCGACCGCGACGCCCGCGCGGGACTCGGAATAGTCCCAGAAGCGCAGGCAGTGGCGTTCGCCGCCGCCGGTCTGCAGGTCACCCTGGTACATCAGCTCCGACAGGCCCGCCAGAGTCAGCTGCGGGGCCAACTGAATTTCGCCCTTCTCGTTGAAGAACTGGGCGATTGCCTTCTCAAGATCCATGTGCGTCTCCGTCTGTCCTGATGGTGGGGTGAACCCGAAAGTTCACCCGGGTCTGCGCCACCCAGTGTCTCCGGCGGACGCAGCGAGGAATATTCACGGCCAACCTGGCAGGTTCGCCTTCTGTATCAGTTAGTCTGGCAAACATTTATCAATGTTACACATTCAGGGGTCCTCGCCGGGGCGTTTTCCCTTCTCAGCGGTCATTGATTGATCAGCCCGTGCGACCAGTCGACGATCCATTCCGGCGTCGTGGTGCCCGGAATAACGTTTTGGTTGGAGGCGTACTGGGCGTGGACGCCGTCCGCGGCCGCCAACTCCAGCGCGCGGCCGAGCGCATTGGAAATGTCCTGCGGGGCGTCGCAGATCGAATCGTTCGGCGCGCAGAACTGCATGGTGCGGTCGGCGAGTTCACCGAAGCCGTGTGGCCGGGCCCCGCGCATCGTGGCGCCCGGCACCACGACCTGGACGAGGTTGCTCACCGGCTCCAACGCGATTTCCGCGCCGACGCCCGCCAACGGGTTGCCGGGGTTGACGCCCACCCCGTTTTCGCGGCGGCCGTCGGCGACCAGGGCGACACCCCTGATCTTGTCGGCCGACACCGGGCCGAGCCCGGCCCCGATCTGGTCGGCGGCGTCGCCGACGATGACCGCGCCTTGGGAGAAGCCGGCCAGGATGAACTCTGTCCCCGGGCACTCCTCGTTCATGTAGCTCAGCTCCCCGTGGAGGCGGGAGGCTCCCTCTGCCCGGGAGTCGTCATAAGACATCTCGTGGTCGGCGTTGATGTTCCGGAATTGCGCGGTGTAGGGCAACGTCCACACCCGCACGTCCTCCGGCGCATAAGCGTCCCGCAGCGGCTGGGTGATCGACAACATGAACGAGTACGGGTTCGCCTGCGGATTCAACGGGTCGTCGTCCGGAGCGGATTCCCAGGTGCCCGGCGCGGAGATGAATTGGACCCGGGGGCACCACGCGGGCTGCTCCTGCTCTGCGGGCGGGGTCGGAGACGCTTCCTCGGTGAGCCCGGGGACATCGGGCAGTGCCCCGTCCTCGGTAGTCTGCAGCCAGGTCATGGCGCCGCCGATGATGAGCACGAGCACAGCGAGGACGGCGAGGACCGTGAGCACTTTTCTTCGCATTGTTCCTTAACGCAGTTCTTCAGGACGGAGGCATGCCCACGTGCGCCGCTCCCCTGTCATCAGGGGCAGTAGGCGCCGCGAGCGGACTCCTCGATGAGCTCGGTGAGCTCACCGTGTTCCAGGTCGGTGCGGCCTTGTTCGATGAGCTGGCCCGCGACGGCGCTCGCCGTGACGTTGACCCCGCCTTCGGAGGCGCACACCGTGGTCGCCGTGCCCACCAGGGAGGATTCCAGGCCGGCGACGTCGACGTCGGCGTCCGTGAGCGCAGACAGATACTCTTCGTCCTCCGGGGAGGTCGGCGACTCGGCTTCGGGAATCTCGGAGATCTCCCGGGCGCCCTGGTCCTCCGGGGGCGGTGGCGCGGCGACACCCGCGCTACCTTGCCCGTCGGGGCGTTCCTGGGTGGTGGTCTCCTCGCGGTCCTCGGAGTCCGTGGAATCGTCGGCGTCGGTGGTCTCGGCGCCGGAACGCTCCAGGGGGGCCACCGTCGTCTCGGACTCGACGTCGTCGCTGGTCACTGTGCTTCCGCCGCAACCGACGAGCAACGCCGCCGACGCGCCGAAGGCGGCGGCGACCATGCTGGCCCGGGAAAAGTGGCTTTTCATGGTCATAGAATGCCTCACCTAGTTGAGATCTTCCTCGATGCGACCATTGATCTGGCTGATAGTCCCGTTTTGGAACTCGATGGTTTGGCCGCCGGCTGGAATGTCGGTCATGTCGGAGGTCGGCCAGCCGTACGGGCCCTGCTCCCAGCCCTCCTCGCCCCAGGCATCGAAGATGGCGCCGTAGTAGATCGCGTGGGCGCCCGTCTGGGGCGACCAGTAGATGTTGCCGTTCTCGAACGCCTGGAACGCGCCGCCGGTGACTTTGATTTCCTCAGAGGTCGGGTAGCCCAGCGGGGAACGCGCGGTGTCCATGTCGCCGTACGTGTCGGCGATGGCGCCGTGGACGATGTGGTGGGTCTCGCCGTTCGGGTTGCGCGTCAGGTAGCCGCCCTGGAACTCCTGGACCAGGCCGTCGTCGATGGTTACGGCCTCGCCGACCGGGTAGCCCAGGTCGCCAGTCTCCCAGCCGTTGGTTTCCCAGTGGTCGACCATGTCCTCCGGGATGGCGTGGGCGCCGGTGCCCGGGGTCCAGTAGATGGAGCCGTTCTCGAAGTGGACGTAACGGCCGACGCCGTCCGGGGTGGTTCGTTCACCGGTGATCGGGAAACCGAGCCAGCTGGCCGGGCCACCCAGTTCGGCGTACTTCGTATTGATCAGGCCGAACAGGGCGTGAGCGCCGGTGCCCTCAGAGAAGTACACGGTGCCGGAGCGGAAATCCTGTGCCTCGCCGCCCTCGACGGGGTACGCGTTGTTGACGCAGGACCCGATGTCGCTCTGTTGGGTGGCTTCGGCGATGGCGCCGTCGACGGTGCAGTCCGCGCCGCGGTCCTCCTCCGGGATGGCCAGGGCGTCGGCGATGTACGGCCACGCCTCATTCAGCTCGAACTGCCAGTAGTCCCACGAGTGGATGCCGGAGGGACGGAACTTGGTGGTGACCGGGACGCCGGCTTCCTGGGCATAGTCGACGAAGGTCTGCGACGTCAGACGCGAAAGCACTTCGAGGCCGATGCCCGCGGCGTTCGGGTTCGGGTTCGGGTCCTGGCCGGATCCGGAAGAGACGTACACGGTCTTGCCCTCGAGGGCCTCAATCCCCAGCTTCGGGTCGTGGTCGATCCACCGCTGCGAGCCGAGCGGCCCCCACATCTTGGTGGCGTCGAAGCGGCCGGCGTCCAGCTGCGCTGCCGCGATCGCCTGGGGCATGCCCACGGACGTGGTGTCCAGGTAGCCGGAGAAGGATCCGACGAAGTCGAAGAGCTGCGGGTTGCGCTGCGCCAGGTTCATCGCGGCGGTGCCGCCCATAGACAGGCCCACCACTGCGCGCTTCTGGTTGGAGCGGAACTCGTTGTCCAGGATCGGGACGAGCTCGTCGTGCAGGAAGCTCTCCCACTTGTAGTGCACGCCGTTGTCCGGCTGATCCCAGTCGGAGTAGAAGGAGGACTGTCCGCCGATCGGGAGGATGACGTTGACGTTCTTGTCGGCGTACTGCTGGATGATGTTGGTCTCAATGGTCCAGCCGCTCTCGTCCTCGCGGGCGCGCAGGCCGTCCAGCGCCCACACCTCGGGGAAGGTGCGCTCCGGATTGGCGTGCCAGTCGCGGGCCAGCAGCATCTCCACCTGCATCAGCCCGTCGGAATCCGCATGCGAACCCTCCGGCATGACGGCGGACTTGATCCACATCTCGATGTGGCGGGGGCTCTTCCAGACCACGCGGTCCACCTCGACGCCCGCCGGGAGGCCTTCGACGTCCGGGTAGGTGGTGTCGATCACGGAACGCTGCGGAGGCGTTCCGGGGGTGATGCCGTCGGTCAGCGAGCTCTGGGCGCCTGCCACAGGCAGGGCGCCGAAGCCGAGTACCAGGGCGGTCGGGGCGGCGACGGCCGCCAGGGTGCGGCGCTTGAGCCTGCTGAAGGGGGAAGAAGATGCGGTGTCGCGCATGTAAAAGTCCTCTTACGTTGTCAGGGAGTAGCACGGTGGCGGGCGGCCGAAATAAGCCCCGTGGGTCTTCGCGGCTTCCCCCGACCCCGAGAGTTCCCCTCTCCCGGGATGACGGATGCGGCGGCTTGCCACCGGATGAATTGTTATGCAGTTGGGGTGTCTGCCGCCAGGGCCTGCGCCGTGCTCGGGAGTGTCGCCCCGATCATGCGTCGTCCTGGCAGATCCACACCAAGTTTAAGTACAACTTGAGACTTTAGCCGGAGACACTCGGCGGTGCCAGAGAAAAAGTTGGGAAAACTGGGACTGCCCCCGTTTGCGATCCTTGTCATGCCATAGCTGATGAACACGCCCTGCCCGCAAAAGTGGAAAAAGCCCGTTTCCCTTTAAGGGCAACGGGCGTCAACTCGGCGGGGAGTTGTTTACCAGCGATGAGCATTCATGGTGTTAAGGACCAGCGGTCTGGTCTTCTCCATCTGGTAGCCGAACTGGTTCCAATTGTGCATGCCGAGGGCCGGGTAGTCTTCCCGGATGCCAATGCCGGTCGCATTCGCCTTGGCCGCCCACATCTTGGTGCTCACGTTCGCCAGAGCCTCCAGTGCCGCGCCGGAGAGCTGGTGGTTCCACGGGATGTTGGCGTCGGCCGGGGATGGGATACCCGAAGCCGCAGAAACATAGACGTCAGAGTTGCGTAGCCCGTCCATGTTCAAAAACGGGTCGTTCTCGAAGCGGCGGGGGCTGACCAGGGAGCCGTACATGGCGTTGAGGTTGAAGCCACCGGCGTCCAGCAGCGCCACGCGCAGCGCCGTCTGGGCGCCCGGGACCGTGGTGGTCGGGTACCCGGAGAAGGACAGCACCTGCTTGAACTGGCCCGGGTGCTTGGCGGCCAGGTTCAGCGCGGCCGTGCCACCCATGGACAGGCCGGAGATGGCGTTGTTGGTGGGATCCACACCGAAGTTTTGCTGCAGATAGGCGGGCAGTTCCCGGGTGAGGAAAGTCTCCCACTGGTAGTTGACCGGGTTCTCCAAGTCATACGTGGCCGGGCCGTCCCAGTCCGCGTAGAAAGAACCCTTGCCGCCGACCGGCATCACCAGGGTGATGTTGTCTCCCTCGAAGGTTTCGGCGGCGTTCCTGTCTACGAGCCAGGCGTTGGAGTGGTTCGTGGCGCGCAGACCGTCGAGCATGTAGTACGCGGCGTTTCCGCCTTGGGTGGCTGCCACGATCTGGACCGGGATATTCCGTCCGTTGGCTTCGGACCAGACGTCGCAACGCTGGACCCACCAGTTATGAGTGTCCCATATGCATCCAGCACGTAGTACGTCGCGGTTGGCTGCCTGAGCGGTACCCGCCCCAGCGACGATCAAGGACGTGCCGAGCAGCATGGCCACGACGAAGGCCAGGACCGCGCGGCGGATACGATGGAGTCCAGCGAGTGCGGACATGCTTTCTCCTCGTGTTTGGGGTTGTTATCTCATCTACGGGTCTATCGCCGGACAAGACACCGGCATTAACACGGAAGCATAAAATCGTTACTTCTCCGTGATCTGCTTTCGAAGCATAGGCCACCACGCTACTCCGTGTTAATTGTCGCGGGCCATGCAATCGTCACGTCGGGGGGTTGCACCACTGCGGTCACGTCCGCCGGGGGACGCTCGGCGTCGGGATCCCGCACATAATTTTCAATCGCGTCGACTGTGCTTTCCTCAAGGTGATCGCGGGGATCGAGGGAGAATTCCAGGGTCCGTCCGGTGGTGAGCGCGAAACCGATGTTGTCGAAGAAACGACCCGCCGTCAGAGGGGCCCGATAAGATTCAAAAAGCTCCACGAACTCCGGGGTGTGGAGCGCGGCACGCGCCAACCACGCCTCTTCCCGGTCGTACCAGGCGGGCACCTCGTCGAGATCCGCGTCGGTGTCCGCGATCTGCCACTCATAGGGAAGCCACTTGTCGTGGCCGACGCGCCCGTCCGGGTCCCGGGGCTGGCGGGCCCCCACCGGGCTGGAGAGCCCCACGGTGTCCAGCACGCGCATGTCCAACGGCGCATGCATCCCCGGCATCCCTAAGTTGATCAGGTACATCGTCGGCGGCTGCGCGCGCAGATCCGTGTCCGGTTCCTGCCGCGGCTGCGTGAACCAGGAGAACGTCTTTGGGTCGTCACTCGCGAGGATCGGCACCATCATCGCGCCGTCCCGCGTCATGATCTCCTCGACGGAGTCCCCGAAGTCGCCGAGGACCATCGTCTGCAGGAAGTCGTCCGCCGTCAGGGGCGGGTCGCCCGGTTCCCGGCGGGTGGCGTTCGTCCAAAACTCCCGCTCGTCGACGACGCCCAGTTCCCCTTCCTCATATTCTCGCCAATCGACTTCATGTCCGCGCTCGACGGTGGCCACGGTCCACCACAGCAACACGATAAAGCCCAGGCCCAGCGCCGCCACCGGCGCCCACCGCGCGAGCCCGGAGTCCGGGCGGGACAGATCCACCAGCGGCACCACCATCAGCGGCAGCAACAGCGCGAACAGCGGCAGCAGGAGCATGCGCCCGTGCATGAAGTCGCCGCCGACCCGGATCACGTACACGACGTGCAGCCCGGCGGCCGCGAGCATGAGCGTGATGACGCCGGTCCGGGAGCGCACGCGCATCCGGCCGACCGGCGCCGCCTCGGCGGGGGCCGCGACGGAAGGATCGGCGGCGACAGAAAAGCGGGCGGAGACCCGCCAGAGCAGCGCCGCCGCCATGCCCACCAGCACCGCCAGGGCCAAGAACAGCGTGTACGGGTCAGCGAGGTCCCGGACGTAGTCCCAGCCTTCCCCCCACATGGAATCACTCGCGGATTTCGCCACCGCGGTGTGCGGGGTCAGCAGCCCGTAGTAGCCCATCCGGAAAATCTGGTACCCCAGCGGGACGGGCAGGGCGACGGCGAGAATCCCCGCCGCGGTCTTCCAGGAGCGGGCCGCGACCAGCAGCAGGATACCCACCAGTCCGCCGTACAGGGCCAATTCGGGGCGCACGAGCCAGGACAGGCCACACCAGAACGCGAGCAGGTACACCGCCCAATCCACCCCCGGGGCGCGGTGGCGACCCGCCGGCCGGGCGCCCTCGGCCCAGCGGACGAGCAGCGCCCACAGCACCGCCAGGTACAGCAGGGACAGGCCCCACTCCAGCCCGGAGGTAGCGAAGTCGCGGGCCGGGGGCAGCGCCAGATACACCAGCCCGCCGGCGGGGACGAAGATCAGCAGACCGCCCCGCGCACCCCAGAGGCGGGCGGTGGCCAGCCCCGCGATCAGCAGCGCCGCCGTGGTGAACAGCAGGGCCGCCCACATCGCGATTGTTTCCAGGCGGGCGTCCGTCAGCAGGCCGCCTAAGTAAATGACGTACTGCCAGAGCGTGGAGGTGGTGGTTTCAACGCGTTCGCCGGCGTTGAACACCGGCCCGTTGCCGGCCAGCAGATTTCGTACCGTACGCAGCACGATCAGTCCGTCGTCGCTGATCCACCGACGTTGCCAACCGCCGGCGAAGGCGAAGACCGCCAGGACTGACGCGGAAAGGACCGCCGTCGCCACGGTCAGCCGTGGGGCGGCGGTCCTGCGGGACGTGAGCGCAGTGGCCATGTGTTCCAGATTAGGTCGCCAGCGCCGGAACGACGTATACCGCCACCACGATGGTCAGCACCCAGACGAGGGCCAGGATCTGCAGCACCCGGTCGGAGAGCGCGATCTCGTCGGGTGCGCCGCCGTCGCCGCGGTCGATGGTGGCGGCAAAGCGCAGGATCGCGATGATGAACGGCACCATGGAAATCTGGTACCAGATTGCGGCGGCGCCGCCGACGCTGTTGGACAGCTCAAACGCCCACAAGCAGTAGAAGATGACCACGCCGCCGCCGGCGATCGTCCAGACGAAACGCAGGTAGGTGTCGGTGTAGCCTTCGAGCGACTTGCGGATGTTCACGCCGGTGTTCTTGGCCAGCAGGTATTCCGCGTAGCGCTTGCCGGAGGCCATGAACAGCGAACCGAAGGCCGCGACCAGCAGGAACCACTGTGAGAGCACGATGCCCGCGGCCACGCCGCCGGCCATGGCGCGCAGCATGAAGCC
The DNA here is from genome assembly GCA_945631445.1 of uncultured Corynebacterium sp. Taxonomy (GTDB): domain Bacteria; phylum Actinomycetota; class Actinomycetes; order Mycobacteriales; family Mycobacteriaceae; genus Corynebacterium. The sequence continues at coordinate 21,566 of CALZCR010000001.1, forward strand.
GGAGGAGACCAGGGCAATGTCGATCACTGGGATGTGCTTCCAGCCGAAGCAGTAGCCCAGCTGCAGGGCGATGTAGACCGCCACGACGATCGCCAGCCCGACTCCGGAGGAGGCCAGCAGCGACAGGCCGACGGCCAAGACGATCAACGCCACCGACATGGCGTAAGCCAAGCCGATGGGCAGCATGCCGGAGGCGATCGGGCGGAACCGCTTGGTGGGGTGTTCGCGGTCGGCGTCGACGTCGCGGGCGTCGTTGACCAGGTAGATCGACGAGGCCGCCAGGCAAAAGACGACGAAGGCCAGCAGGACGTCCAGGGCGATGCGCGCCGTGAACGCGTCCGCGCCGGCGGCCAGCGGGGCTGCCACGACCAGCGCGTTTTTGACCCACTGCTTCGGGCGCAGGGACTTGACCATCGCGTCCGGCAGGTTCTTCGGGGGCTGTCGTTTACGGGTGTTGTCGATGCCCTCGGTGTGCGGTTCCGAGTGCAAGATGCCCGGCGTGTGTTCGGACGGATAAGGCTGCTGGCTCACCTGGTTCGCCTCTCAATCTCGTGGACTGCTCCCGCGGTGGCGGCGCCGATCGCCGCACCGACGATGGTGTCGGTCGGGTAGTGGACTCCAAGCACCGTGCGGGACACCATCATCACCGGGACGCCGACCAAGGGCCACGGGGACCCGGTCAGCCGCGCCAGCGACACCAGTGCGGCGGTGCTCGACGTCGAGTGCGAGGACGGGAACGACAGGGTCGACGGGGTGCCGACCCCGACCGTGATGCGCGGGTCCACCGGCCGACGGCGGCGGACGATGCGTTTGATCACGACGGAAGCCGCGTGGGAGGTGAAGGCGGAGACGCCCATCGCGACCCACTGGCGGCGACGACGCTGGTCGACGGCCGCGCCCGCCGCAGCCGTGCCCATCCAGCCGAGCGCGTGCTCGCCGAAGTACGACAGGCCGCGGGCGACCTGCTGCACCCGGGGGATCTCCAGGGCCACGCCCTGGATCCGGATCAAAGCGTCGACTTCGGCCTCGTTGAGCTTATGCAACGGGTCACTGGGCATCGAAGACCTTCTTCCACTCCTCCCGGCTGGTCAGCCGGTCCTGCGCGGCGCGGTAGGTGGCGCGTAGCTCGTCGAAGTCGCGCTCGATCTCCTTGTGCAGCGCGGTCGTCTCGTCCCACAGCCGCTTGGCCAGGTCGCGGTCGCGTTTGCGGAAGGTCACGCCCGTGCCGCCGGCGGTGGTCACCGTGGCGGAGTCGACCCGCGCCAGCGTGAACCAGCGGGCTTCGCCGGCGGTGAGGTTCAGCTGCGGGACCTCGTGGTGGCGCCCGTCTTCCTTGCTCAGCAGGTGCTTCGCGGATTTCAGCAGCCAGGGGATCTTCTTGATTTTGCCCAGGCGGCCGCCGATGTCCGCGGTGGGCACGCCCGGGGCGCCGGAGGCGACGGGCAGCTCGGCCGCGGATTCGATGACGCGGGCGTCGGAGTACTGCTGGCGGATCTTCTGGATCCGGGGCAGGGAGGTCTCTAGCACGTCGAAGAGCTGCTCAGGACCGGCGAGGAAGTCGCGCATGGCCTCGAGCTGGATCGCCAGGGTCGAGTACTCCATGCACATGATGTGCTTCAACGTCGTCTTGCGCAGTGACGCGATGATGCCGCCGACGTCGCCCTCGTGGTTGAGGGCGGCGACGATCAGGCGGTTGCGCAGGTGGAAATAGGCCTGCCAGTCGATGGCGTCGTCCTTGTCGGCCCAGGCCATGTGCCAGATGGCAGCGCCTGGCCAGGTCACCGTCGGGAATCCGGCCTTGCCGGCGCGCAGCGAGTACTCGGTGTCGTCCCATTTGATGAACAGCGGCAAGGGCTGGCCCATCTGCTCCGCGACGACGCGCGGGAACAGGCACATCCACCAGCCGTTGTAGTCCACGTCGATGCGGCGGTGCAGCGCACGGGAGTCGTAGACGTCCGGGTGCTTCTCGTCCTCCGGGCGGCGCTTGTGGCCGAGGGGGTACTTGGCGAAGTCGTGGTCGTAGACCGAGTGCGGGGCGGCGCCCCACATGAAGTCGTGGCCGTGGACGACCTCGCCCATGGTGCGCAGCTGGGAGCGTTCCTGCAGGTTGAGCATCTGGCCGCCGACGATGATCGGGCTCGCGGCGTAACGGGCGGCCTGCACGGCGCGCAGGATCGAATCCGGTTCGATCGCGATGTCGTCGTCCATGTAGAGGATGTACGGGCTGTCGGTCTCGGCGTCGGCGATGGCCTCGTACATGATGCGCGAGTAGCCGCCGGAGCCGCCGAGGTTGCCCTGGCGGAATTCCCGGAAGCGGTCGCCGAAGTGGGCGACGGCCTCGTCGTAGCCGGGGTGGTCGGCGGGGTGCTGGTTGCCCTGGTCCGGCATGAGGACGGCGTCGATGAGTTCGTCGACGACCGGGTCGATCGCCAGTTCCTTGAGCGCGTTGACGGCGTCGGCCGGGCGGTTGAAGGTGGGGATGCCCACGGTCACCCGCTTGTCGAAGGGGCCGACCGTGGAGCCGTCGGGCATCGTCTGCGCCGCCGGGGCGTGCGGGGCGCACCAGGCGGCCTCCGAGATCGTGGTCTCGGTTTCACAGGTGACGTCGAACCACAGCCAGCCGCCGTCCTCGAAGTTCTTCAGCTCCAACTCAAAGGTCGCCGTGTCGTCGGTGACCAGGCGCGACTCGACGCCCACGCGGGTGCCGTCGGACTTGGAGCGGTACACCGAGACGTTCGCGCTTCCGGCGACCGTCAGGGTGAGCAGGACGGTGTCCAGCTGGGACCAGCGGCGCCAGTAGGAGGCCGGGAAAGCGTTGAAGTACGTCTGGAAGGACACCTCGGCGCCGGCGGGGACGCTGAGGGAGGAGCGGTCGCCCCAGCGGGCGCGGTCCTTGTTGTGGTCGGCCTCGATCAGGTAGAGCATGCGCACGTCGTGCGGCTCACCGATGCGAGGAAGGAGAATGCGCGAGAGCACCTCGGGAGCGGTGGTGGTGTCGGTCACGGTGGGAGCTACTTCCTTTC
>CALZCR010000002.1 GCA_945631445.1 uncultured Corynebacterium sp.
GGCGCCCCACATATGAGAGGCTCGAGCCCGATGGACACTACGCAACCGGAAGAAGCCCCACGCCTAAACCGCGCGGCCGCGACTGGAACGCTCTCATCGTCCTGGTGATCGGCGCGCTCGTGAGCCTGTGGCTCGGCGTGCGTCACTCTTCGATCGCCGGGGCCCTAGTCATTCTCCTGCTCGCCGTGGCCTCGGCGACGGCGGTGCATGTGATTCGGAACCGTCGCCGGCGGCGCTGATGCGCCGCGGGATCGACCGGCCGTAGCCTAGACGGCCAGCCGACCGATCACACCCACCAGCCCTGTCAGCGCCTTGCCCCGGTGCGACAGGGCGTCTTTTTCTTCCGCGCTCAACTGCGCCGAGGAACGCCCCGCGCCGTCGATCTCCTCGCCGGGGAGGAAGAGCGGGTCATAGCCGAAGCCATTCTCCCCCACTTCTTCCCGCAGCAGGCGCCCCTCCCAGCGTCCCTCGGACACGTGCTCCTGCCCCTCCGGGGTCACCAGCGCGCACACGGAAACGAACGCCGCCGCCCGGCGCTCATCCGGCACGTCCGACATTTGCGCCAGCAGCAGGGCGTTGTTCGCCGCGTCGTCGCCGTGGCCGCCGGACCAGCGCGCCGAGAGCACCCCGGGCATGCCGTTCAGTTCTTCGACCGCCAGGCCGGAGTCGTCGGCGACGGTGACCAGTCCGGTTTCCTTGGCCCCGGCGCGCGCCTTGATCAGGGCGTTGTCGGCGAAGGTGCGGCCATTTTCGACGGGTTCGTCATAAGCCGCGACGGCGGACAGCGGCACCAGCTCGACGCCGTTGACGCCGGCGGCTGCGAGGATGCGTTCGAGTTCGTCGAGTTTCTTCGCGTTGTTGGAGGCGACGAGCAGGCGCATGGCGTTAGGCCTCCAGGGCGGCGCGCTGGGCGGCCTGCAGTTCGCGGATGCCCTTCTCGGCGACGTCGAGCATCGCGTTGAGCTCCTCGCGGCCGAAGTCGCCGGCCTCACCGGTGCCCTGGACCTCGACGTACTTGCCGGCTTCGGTCATCACGACGTTGAGGTCGACCTCGGCGCGGACGTCTTCCTCGTAGGGCAGATCGAGGCAGACGTGCCCGTCGACGAGCCCGACGGAGACGGCGGCGACCGGCGGCAGCAGCGGGTTGCCCGGGACCACGCCCTGGGCCTTGAGCACCTCGATGGCGTCGGCGAGGGCGACGTAGGCGCCGGTGATCGCGGCGGTGCGCGTGCCGCCGTCGGCCTGCAGGACGTCGCAGTCGAGGTTGATGGTGTTTTCGCCGAGTTCGCTCAGGTCGACGGCGGCGCGCAGGGAGCGGCCGATCAGACGTGAAATTTCGTGGGTGCGGCCCTTGACTTTGCCGGACATGGATTCGCGGCGGTTGCGCTCGTGGGTGGCGGCCGGGAGCATGGCGTATTCGGCGGTCAGCCAGCCTTCGCCGGAGTCGCGCTTGAAGCGCGGCACGCCGGTTTCCACGGAGGCGGTGCACATGACGCGGGTCTCGCCGAACTCGACGAGCACGCTGCCCGCCGGGTTGGAGGTGAAGTTGCGGGTGAGGCGCACGGCACGCATCTGGTCGAGGTCGCGGCCGTCGGCACGGGTGAAATCAGTCATGCCGACCAGGGTACTCAGCCAGGTGGCGGCGGGCTCACTGCGCCCAGGGGGAGCCGGGGTCTCAGACGTCGAAAACCATGCCGGGTTCGCCGAGGATGACCTCGCCGTCGAATTCGCTGCGCGCCGCCGCCAGGGTGGCTTCCTTGTCGGTCCACGGCTGGATGTGCACCAGGCCAAGCCGCTTGACCCCGGCGGCGGCGGCGATGCGGCCGGCCTCTTCGCCGGACATGTGCATGCCCATGACCTTGCCTTCGCTGGTCGGCCCCCAGCCCGCTTCACACAGGAAGAGATCTGCGTCCCGGGCCGCGGCCACGATGTTGGGGTGGTCCGCCGAGTCGCCGCTGTAAGCGACGACTTTACCGCTGACGGGGTCCTGCATGCGCAGGGCGTAGGCCTCACCGGGGTGACTGGCGGTGAACGGGGTGACTTCGAGCCCGCCCACGGTTTCGGTGTGTTCGTGGCGCCAGGCGGTGAAGTCGAGGGTGTCGGAGAAGTCGTCCACGTCGTCCGGTTCGTCCGCGGTGAGGCGACCCAAGTGGACGGGCGTGTGCGCGGGGCCGAGACAGCGGTGCCGCTGCGTGGCTTTGAGCTCCGGGTGGAAGCGGCGCCACACCATGAGCGACGGGAAGTCGAGGCAGTGGTCGGCGTGCAGGTGGCTGAACAGCACGTGCGCGTCGGCCGGGTTCTGAATTTCCTGCAGTGCGGCCAGCGTACCGGGACCTAAATCGACGATCACGCTCGATCCGTCATCGGGGGACACCAGGTATCCCGAGGCCGGGTTTCCCGGGGCGCCGAGGCTGCCCGAGCAGCCGAGGATGGTCAGCTTCATGTGTTTACTGTGCCACGGATCAGGGTGCTTTTCGAACCTAACGCGCCGTCGTTCACAGCCGGGTGTGGCTGACCGCGCCGATTCGGGGGCCCAAGAAACGGCTCGCCAATTCCCGGAAGCGCTCCGGGTCCCCGGTGGCCTCAAAGACGTGGGTGGGCTCCCCGTGCACGGCCGGGTCAGCGAGGAGATCGTGCTCGGTGAGCCTGCGCAACACGTCCTTGGCGGTCTCCTCCGCGGAGGAGACCAACGAGACGGAATCGCCGACCGCGAGCTGGATGACCCCGGATAGCAGCGGGTAGTGCGTGCAACCGAGCACAAGCGTGTCGACGCCCGCGCTTTGCACCGGTTCCAGGTAACCCTCTGCCACGCCCAGGATCTGTCGGCCGGAGGTGACGCCGCGTTCGACGAACTCCACGAACGCCGGGCACGCCACCGCGGTGGTGGAGATGGTGGGGTTTAAGGCGAACAAGTCCTGGTACGCGCCGGACTTGATGGTGCCTGCGGTGCCGATGACCCCGACTTTGCCGTTGCGGGTGGTGGCCATCGCGCGGCGGACGGCGGGCTGGATCACCTCCACGACGGGGATGTCGTAGCGTTCGCGGGCATCGTGCAGAAAGGCCGCGGAAGCGGTGTTGCAGGCGATGACCAGCATCTTGCACCCGCGTTCGACGAGGTTGTCCGCGATACGCATCGCGTGCGCGCGCACTTCCGCGATGGGCAGCGGGCCATAAGGTCCGTGTCCGGTGTCCCCCACGTAGATGACCGATTCGTGGGGCAGCTGGTCGAGGATGGTGCGCGCGACGGTGAGGCCGCCGACGCCGGAGTCGAAGATTCCGATGGGGGCGGCGGCGTGGGCGGAGGCGGAGGTGGCGTTCACGCCGTTCATCTTAACGTCAGGTCACGGGCGCGGCCCCGCGGCGTCAGCGGTGCGTGATGTTGCCGACGATCTTGCGCAGCGCCGCTCCGACGTGGCGGTTTTCCTCTTCGGTGAGGTTGTCGAAGAGCAGTCGCCGGACTTCGCTGACATGGGAGGGCAGCACGTCGCGCAACAACTGCCAACCGGCGTCAGTCAGTTCGACCAGGGTGGAGCGGCCGTCCCTGGGATCTGGGCAGCGCAGCACCAAACCGCGCTTTTCCAGGCGGGTGATCACCCGGGAGAGGTGGGACAACGTCATGCCCGAGGCGTGGGACACCTTGCTCATGCTTATCTGGCCGTCCACCGCGTGAGAGATCGTCTGCATCGCGAGGAAGTCGTAGTGGGAGACGCCGGCCTCGCGTTTGAGCTGGGCGTCGAGGATGGTGGGGACACCGGAGTAGAAGGACCAGACGTTGAGCCAGGTTTCGGTTTCTTCGTCGTTTAGCCATTGGGGTGAGTTGTCGGCCATGGCGAATATGCTACGGCAGAGAAAAAGAGATGCATTTACTGCCTGCGCCTATATCCGGAGATATCCATATCACCTGCAGCGATCAAGGAAAGACTCTACGATCCCCGCACCCCCGAACGGGGAGAGATCCCATGATCACCTCTCCAGAAATGCCTGTACACTGCCCGCTCTGCCCCGAGCGGCCCGCCCCGGCGGAGATCATCGCCGACCCCGCGGGAGTTCCCGCGCCTTTCGTTTCTCCCGCAGAGCCTTCGGGTCGTCCGAGGTGATGAACATGCCGGCGCCGACCCCGCCGAGCGCCCCGAACAGGTGCGCCTGCCACGACACTCCGGGCACGCCGGGAAGAACGCCCCACACCAGCCCGGAATACATGAACCCCAGGACCACGCCGAGCGCGATCTGCGAGAGGGAGCGGTTGAAGATGCCGCGCACCAGCAGGTAACCCAGCCAGCCGTAGACCAGCCCGGAGGCGCCGATGTGGTTGGTGCCGATGCCGCCGAACAACCACACCCCCGCTCCCCCGAAGATCACGACGATGGCCGTGACCTCCCAAAAGACCCGGTGCCCGGAGACCCCGATGAGAAACGCGAAGACCGCGCCCGGCACCGTGTTGGAGAGCAAGTGGGAGAAGTTGGCGTGCAGCAACGGCGACGTAAAAATGCCCCACAGGGAACTGAGGTCGAGCGGGTGGATGCCGAAGAAATTCAGCGTCCCGCCGAAAAACAGGACGTTGACCAGGTGCACCGCCCAGATCAACACGACATAGCCTAAGGCGTAGGCGATTCCCGTGCCCAGCCGCGAGGTGCGCGACAGCACTGGCTGACGTCGGCCGGCGGGCGGGCGCCGCCCGAAGTGGGCCGGCGGCTGACCTTCGGGGCGGGGCCGGTAGCCGTCGTACGGGCTGGAGTAAGGATTCGGATAAGTCATGGTGCGCCCCAGATTACAGAGGCTTTCCCACCCTCGCCCGGGCTCAGAGCTTCCGCACCTGGCTCCACGCGGTGACGCCGTAAGCAGACTCGGCCTCGACCACCGCCGCCACGATCGCGGCGGCGACGACGTCCGCGGCCGCGGCCGAGAGCTCATGCAACACCTCCGGGGACACGCCCGCGGCGTCCGCGGCGGTGGAGACCGCGAACAGCGTGTCGCCGTCCAGCGGGGAATGCGCGGGACGCACGGCACGGGCGATGCCGTCGTGGCCGGTCATCGCCAAGCGGGCGACCTGCGCTTTGGTGACCGGAGCGTCGGTGGCGACGACCCCGATGGTCGTGTTCAGGCTCGGGGTGGGCCGCTCCAGCCGGGCGAAGGCCTCCGGATCCAGCGCCGGGGCCGACGCATCCCCGTACAACAGCCCCGTGGCCGGATCGACCACCGAGCCGACGGGGTTGGCCACCACCCCGGCCGCTACCACGTGCTCCCCCACCCGCAGGCTGGCCTGGCCGAACCCGCCGCGGAGCACGCCCGCCGTGGCGCCGCAGCCCGCGCCGAGCGCACCAGAACGGGGGTTTTTGCCTTCGGTCAACGCCGTCCGCACCGCCGCCGCCCCGTCCGCCGCGGTCGGCCGGTGCGCCGGGTCCCCCACCACCAGGTCGAAAATGACCGCGCCGGGCACGATCGGCACGCGCGGGCCCGGCGCGGCTTCGCCGAACACGGGGAAACCGCGGCCCGCGGCCTCGAGCGCAGTCATCGCCCCGTCGGCCGCGGCCAGCCCGAAGGCGGAACCGCCGGCCAAGACGATGGCGTGGGCGCGTTGCACGGTGTTGTGCGGGGCCAATAAGTCGGTCTCGCGGGTGCCGGGCCCGCCGCCGCGCACGTCCACGCCGGCGGTCATCCCCGCCGGGTCTTCCGCCACCACCACCGTCACGCCGGTGTCCCCCAAGGACCGGTGTCCGAGGCGGAGGCCGGGGACGTCGACGAGCGAACCACGGGTCATGGCAGGGCTACTCCATCATCGCGGTCAGCAGGCTGTCCTGGTTGAAGGCCAGCCACTCGACCAGGTTGTCGCGGTCTTGCTGCTCCCCTTCGCTGCGGACCTCCGCGGCGGACAAGAACAGGCGCAGGTCGTTGAGCGCGGCGATGAACTGCTGCGCCTCCTGCTCGGTCAGGGAGATCTCCACCCCACCGTCGGGACCGACGGCAGTGGTGATGGCCTGCAGGTTCTCCAGCTTGTTTTTGATGATGTCGTTTTCGTGCAGGGCGCGCAGCAGGGAGTTTTCGCCCTCGTACTCTTCGTCGCCTTCCCGCTCAAAGTCGGGCAGCAGGCGGGCCAGCGACGGATCTTCCGGCGCCTCCTTGTTGCCGGAGGCCATCCCCATCATCTCCGCCAGCTCGTCCTTCGGGGCGGAACGGGCCCGCTGGATCAAGGCCTCCGCCACCGACGAGGTCAGGTCGCCGAGCACCTCCCGCTCCATCGGATCGAGGGTGGTCACGAACTTCGCGGACCGCATCAGGCCCTTCTTCTTACGCCAAGGTTGCACGGAGGTCAGCCTATCCCGCCTGCTGCATGGTGGCCCACAGGCCCGCGGTGTGCAGCTTTTTGACGTCGCCTTCGACTTTGTCGCGCTCCCCGGAGGAGACCACGGCCTTGCCTTCGGTGTGCACCTGCATCATCAGTTCGGTGGCGCGTTTTTTGTCGTAGCCCAGGATCGTCTGGAACACGTAGGTCACGTAGCTCATGAGGTTGACCGGGTCGTCCCAGACGATGCACAGCCACGGCAGGTTTTCGGCGGTGGCGACGTCGAGCTCGATCCGCTCATCGAGCTCCGGGCTGGCCGCCGGCGACGTCATCGCCGACGGGAGAGTCGCTCCGGCGGTTACGGGGTGGAGGGGGTTTCCGGCGTTCATGCCCTTGACTCTAGTCGGCCCCGCCCCGCATGTGCAGCCCCCGCCCGCCGGGCACATCTCCCGCCGAGAGAAACCGGGGCTGTATTAAGCTGGGATGTGTGAACAGGACCTTTCCCTCCATGCCCGCCGGTCGATCCACCTCGCTGCTGACCGACAAGTACGAGCTGACCATGTTGCAGGCCGCGCTACGCGACGGGACCGCCCACCGGAAGAGCAGTTTCGAGGTGTTCAGCCGCCGGCTGCCCAACGAACGCCGCTACGGCGTCGTGGCCGGCACCGAGCGGGTGCTGCGGGCCATCCAAGACTTCGTCTTCACCGAAGAGCAGCTCGCGGAGATGGACTTCCTCGACGAGGACACGCTGGAGTACCTGCGCACCTACCGCTTCTCCGGCCAGGTCGACGGCTACCGGGAAGGCGAGCTGTACTTCGCCTACTCCCCCATCCTCACGGTGCGCGGCACCTTCGCCGAGTGCGTGATCTTAGAGACCGTGATCCTGTCGATCATGAACTCCGACTCCGCGGTCGCGTCCGCGGCGTCGCGCATGGTCACCGCCGCCGACGGCCGGCCCATCATCGAGATGGGTTCGCGCCGCACCCACGAGTACGCCGCCGTCACCGCCGCCCGCGCCGCGTACTTGGCCGGCTTCGTGGCCACCTCCAACCTGGAGGCCTCCCACCGCTACGGCATCCCCGCCTCCGGCACCTCCGCGCACGCCTGGACGCTGCTGCACGTCAACGAGGACGGCTCCCCGAACGAGGCCGCGGCGTTTCGCTCTCAAATCGAGTCGCAGGGCGTGTCGACCACCCTGCTGGTGGACACCTACGACATCACCGAGGGCGTGAACACCGCCCTCGACGTCGCCGGCCCGGAGCTCGGCGGGGTGCGCATCGACTCCGGCGACTTAGGCATGATCACCCGGCGCGTGCGCCGCCAGCTCGACGAGCGCGGTGCCTACAACACCAAGATCGTGGTCTCCTCCGACCTGGACGAGTTCACCATCGCCGGGCTGCGGGGCGATCCGGTGGACACCTACGGGGTGGGCACCTCCGTGGTCACCGGTTCCGGGTCGCCGACGGCGGGACTGGTGTACAAGCTCGTGGAGGTCGACGGGCATCCGGTGGTCAAGCGTTCCTCCGGCAAGGCGATGACCGGCGGCACGAAGACGGCGGTGCGCACCTACCGCGCCACCGGAGTCGCGGTCGAAGAGATCGTCTACCCCTTCGGCGCCCCGGCCCCGGACTGCGGGCAGCTGGACAGCACTGACCTGGTCATCGCGCTGATGCGCGACGGTGAGGTCGTCGACGGCCTGCCGGACCTGGAGGCTTCCCGCGCGCATCTGGCCGAGCAGATTCGCACGTTGCCGTGGGAGGGGTTGGCGCTCTCGCGCGACGAGCCGGCGATCCCCACCCGCTTCAGCGGGTTCCCGGACTCCCACCACGGGTGACGGGCCCGGCGCGTTCGGTTCTGCCCCGCCCTCGGCGTTAGACTCGCCACGCACCGCCTCCTGAGCGCCGAGGAGGCATTTTCTCCTGCCCTGCCGCGAATGAAAGAAGACGCCCCACAGTGACCTCGACCTCTTCCGACCAGCCGCTCGTCTCTTCGACGGAGGAGCTGCTCGACGCGGCCGTCTCCGCGTTGGGCGGCGTCCGACGCGACGGGCAGATGGCCATGGCGAACGCCGTGACCACCGCACTGGAGAAGGAGCGGCACCTGGCCGTGCAGGCGGGCACCGGCACCGGTAAATCGCTGGCGTATCTGGTGCCGTCCATCCGGCACGCCCACGCCACCGACTCCACGGTGGTGGTCTCCACCGCGACGTTGGCGCTGCAGCGCCAGCTCGTCGACCGGGATCTGCCACGCCTGGCCGATTCCCTCGAACCCGAGATGGAGCGGCGCCCGTCGTTCGCCATCATGAAGGGCCGCTCGAATTACCTGTGCCTGAACAAGATCGCCCGCGCGCAGAGCGAGCCGGAGGAGTCGTTGCTGGATGAGGCGGACGTGTCCTGGGTGGGCAAGCAGGTCTCCCGGGTCCATGAGTGGGCCAACGACACGGAGACCGGCGACCGCGACGATTTGGAGCCGGGCGTCGCCGACTTGGCCTGGAAGCAAGTGTCGGTCTCCGCGAGCGAATGCCTGGGCGCCTCCCGCTGCCCCCACGGGGAGGAGTGCTTCGCGGAATTGGCCAAGGCCAAGGCCCGCGACGTCGACGTGGTGGTGACCAACCACGCGTTGTTGGCGATCGACGCCCTGGCCGACGTCGATGTCCTGCCCGCGCACGACGCGGTGGTCATCGACGAGGCCCACGAACTCGACGGGCGCATCACCGCGGTGGCCACCGCCGAGATCTCCTCCCGCAGCCTGAAGATGGCCGCCAAACGCGCCGAGAAACTGGGCGCCGAGGGGCGCGACAAGAGGCTGGAGGAACTCGCCGAGGACCTCGACGCCGTCACCGAATTACAGGAACCCGGCCGGTGGATCGCCATCGACGAGCCAGTGCGGGCGTCGCTGACCGGGCTTCGCGACGGCCTGTGGTCACTGCGCGAGGCCATCGCCCGCCCCCCGGAGGGCGAGGCCGCCAACGACCCCGAACGCTTCGCCGAGCGGCAGAACCTGAGCAACCACCTGCAGGACCTGCACGACGCGGTGGTGCGCATCCTGGAGGTCTACGAGGCCGGCGAGGGCGACAACGTCGTCGACGCGCAGGAGGCCAGCGACGTGGTGTGGCTGGACCGCAACGACCGCTGGGGCGACAAGCTCGCCGTCGCCCCGCTGTCGGTGGCCGGGTTGCTGCACGACCGGCTCTTCGCGGAGCAGACCGTGGTGTTGACCTCCGCGACTCTGACGGTGGGCGGCAACTTCGACGCGATGGCCGCCTCCTGGGGGCTGCCGAAGGGCACGTGGGACGGGCTCAACGCAGGCACCCCCTTCGACCCCAAAAAATCCGGCATCCTCTACACCGCCAAACACCTGCCCCAGCCGGGCCGCGACGGCCTCGCCGCCGAAACCCTCGACGAGATGGCCGAGCTGATCACCGCCGCCGGCGGCCGCACCTTGGGGTTGTTCTCCTCCCGCCGCGCCGCCGAGCAGGCCGCCCAGGAGCTGCGCCCGCGGCTGCCCTTCGAAATCTACCTCCAGGGCGAGGACACCACCGGCGCGCTGGTGGAGAAGTTCGCGAAGAACGAGAACTCCTGCCTTTTCGGCACCCTGACGCTGTGGCAGGGCGTGGACGTGCCGGGCACCGCCTTGTCGCTGGTCATGATCGACCGCATCCCCTTCCCCCGCCCCGACGACCCGCTGCTGCAGGCCCGCTCCGAGGCCGCCAACGCCGCGGGCCGCAGCGGGTTCATGGAGGTCTCCGCCACGCACGCCGCCCTGCTCATGGCCCAAGGCGCCGGCCGGTTGCTGCGCTCGGTCACGGACCGGGGCGTGGTGGCGGTGCTGGACAACCGGCTGGTGACCAAACGCTACGGCGGGTTCTTGAAGGCCTCGTTGCCGCAATTCTGGGAGACCACCGACCCGGCCGTGGTCGCCGGAGCGCTCAAACGGTTGGTCGCCCAGTAGCTACACTCGAGGCCATGTCCCGCAATCCCGTCCGTTCCAGCTGCGCGCAACCCCACCAGTGCTCCCTCGACGTGCGGTTGCGGGCGATGCGGATGAGCCCGCTGCTGGGCGAGCTCACCCCACAGCAGCACCTGGAGCTGGACGAGAAACTCTCCGCCTGGTCCTGGGCGGACAACGACCCGATCCTGCTCGCCGGGGAGGAAAGCGAAGGCAGCTATCTCATCGTCGCCGGCCGGGTGCGAGTCACCCGGGACACCGTCGACGGCAAGGAGATCACCGTCGACGTCGCTTCCCCCGGCGACGTCATCGGCCCGCTGCACACCCGCACCGCGGAAGCGCTGGACTCCGCCTGGGCGATGGAGACCACCTGCGCGCTGTACCTGCCGGCCCGGGCGCTCGGGGACGTGGTCACCGACTACCCGGCCTTCGCGGTCTCGTTGTTGCAGATGCAGCAGGAACGCCTGGCCGCCTCCCGCACCCGGGAGGTCGACCAGGCCACCAAAACCGTGGAGCAGCGCGTCGCCGCGGTCCTGTTGGATCTTGACGAGAGAATGGGGCAGGTGCGTTCCGACGGCTCGCACCTGATCCAGGCGCGGGTGCGCCGCGACGACATCGCCGGCATGGCCGGGACCACCATCGAATCCGCCTCCCGCGCCATGACCAGGCTGCGAAAACGCGGCCTCATCGACGCAGGCCGCGAGTGGGTGGCCATCAGCGACGTGGACGGTCTCCGCGCCGTGGCCGAGGGCTGTTAGAAGTCCCCCGGCACCGCGACGACGGTGAGGGAATCGGGGGCGATCTCCGTGAAACCGGCGTCGCGCACCGCCACCGCGTCCGAGCGGGCGGCGAGCTCCGCCAACTCCTGCGCCGCCACCCCGCGGACCTGGAGGGGATAACCGGCCTCGGCCCACCGCAGCACCCACTCAAAGGGCTGCTGCGCGGCCAGCAGCATGGAGCCGTGGCCGACTTGGGCGGCGGCTTTGCCCGTCGACATGTGCAAGGCCTTGTCGACGGCGATCAGCGGCGTCGCCGGGTCGATCGGCCGCGCGGGGTCGGGCTCGAGGTCCGTGCCGCGGATCTGCAGTTTCTTCACCGCCGCCGGCACCTCGGTGACGGCAGAGGGCACGAAGGCACGCGCCTGGGCCCCGTCGACCTCGGCGGTGACGCCGGGCACCGCCTGCGCGTCCTGCCACGGGGTGTTGCGGGCCCGGCGGGCGACTTTGCGGATGAGGTGGTCGTACCAGCCGGTCAATCCAGCCCGCCAGTGTTCGTCCGTGACTGCGCGGGTGTCCAGGCAGACCATGACGACCGCCTGCGCCGCCGCCGCCAGCAACGCTGTGCGCGCGGGCGGGTCGGTCTTCGGGATGTGGAGGGCGATTTGCATCGCCTGCACCGTCTCCGGGCGGTCGGGGTCTTCCGTGCGGCTGCGCCGATCCGTGCTCGTGCGCGCGGCCAACAACTCGTGGGCGCCGCGCAGCAGGTCGGGGTCGATCACTGCTGCAGCGCGACCTTGCGCAGGGTGCCGGCCTCTTCCTCGGCGACGTCGACTTCGCTGCGCGGCACGCCCAGGATGTAGAGCACCTCGTCCAAGAACGGGTGGTTGACGGAGGTGTCGGCGATTTCCTTCAGCGCCGGCTTGGCGTTGAAGGCGATGCCCAGCCCCGCGGCGGAGAGCATGTCGATGTCGTTGGCGCCGTCGCCCACAGCCACGGTCTGGTCCATGCGCACGCCGGAGTCGTCTGCGAATTCGCGCAGCAGGGTGGCCTTGGCCTCCCGGTCGACGATTTCACCGATGACGTTGCCGGTGAGCTTGCCGTCGACGATCTCGAGGGTGTTGGCACGGACGTAATCCAGCTCCAGCTCCTCGGCCAGGCCTTCGAGCACCTGGATGAAGCCGCCGGAGACCACGGCCGTGCGGTAACCGAGCTTCTTGAGGGTGCGCAGGGTGGTGCGCGCGCCCGGGGTCAAGACGATGTCGGCGGCGACCTTGTCGATGACGGAGGCGTCCAGCCCCGCCAGCGCCTTGACGCGCTCGCGCAGGGACTCCTCGAAGTCGAGCTCGCCACGCATCGCACGTTCAGTGACGGCGGCGACCTCGTCTTCGCGGCCGGCGTGAGCGGCCAACATTTCGATGACCTCACCGGTGATCAGGGTGGAGTCGCAGTCGAAGCACACCAGACGCTTGGAACGGCGGGTCAGCCCCGAACGTTCGATGGCGATGTCGACGCCCAGTTCCGGGGTCAGCTCCGCCAACGCCTTGCGGAGCTTTTCGGCGCCGCCCGGGGCCGGATTCGACACCGTCACGGACAGCTCTAGGCCAGTCAACGGATAATCTGCGATGCCGCGGATGCGGTCAATGTTGGCTTCGTAGTTCGCCAGCGTCTGGCCGATGGCGGAGACGTCCGCGGCGGTGACGGGGTTGCCCAGGACGACCACGACGTGCGTGGAGCGCGGGCGGGAGTGGGTCGTGGTGCCCTCGCCGAATTCGAGCTCGACGGTCTGTCCGTAGCTCCGGAGAGTTTCGCGCAACCCTTCCTCGAGCACTTCGAGGCTGTCCGCTCTAATGCCGACGAAGGCGGCGAGGGAGAGACGGCCCCGGAATTGGGCCTGCTCCACGTCGAGGAGCTGGACCCCGTGGGAGGCCAACACCCGGAAGAAGGCCGCGGTGACTCCGGAACGGTCACGTCCACTGGTTGTCACCACAGCAGGCTTCAGCCCCGGCTGCAGCTCCACCTGGAGAGAGGCTGACTCCGCCAGGGAGTCACTGGTAGCAGAAATATTCTTAGGCTCAGACACGGTGTCTATTGTGGCACGCTTTGCCGCGAATAGGGAATATACGACTGACCCCCAGCCGGTGCCGTGGAACACGGTGGGCTGGGGGTCAGTGCAGTCAGGAAGGTGGGCGAAGGAGGGGTTACCTCACGCCGGCGTGAGCGTCTTGCGGCTCTCCGGACTGCGAAGTCGCGGCACGCTCGTCGTTCGAGGTGACGTGCGCCTCACGACGCATGCGCTCCACCATGTGCGGGTAGTGCAGCTCGAACGCGGGGCGCTCGGAGCGGATACGCGGCAGCGAGGTGAAGTTGTGGCGCGGCGGCGGGCAGGAGGTCGCCCACTCCAGCGAGTTGCCGTAGCCCCACGGGTCGTCGACGGTGACGACCTCGCCGTAGCGCCAGGACTTGAACACGTTCCAGACGAACGGGATGACGGAGGCGCCCAGGACGAAGGAGAAGATCGTCGAGATCTGGTTGAACAGGGTGAAGCCGTCCGAGTCCAGGTAGTCGGCGTAACGACGCGGCATGCCCATGTTGCCCAGCCAGTGCTGGATGAGGAAGGTGCCGTGGAAGCCGACGAAGGTGAGCCAGAAGTGAATCTTGCCCAGACGCTCGTCCAGCATGCGGCCGGTCATCTTCGGGAACCAGAAGTACACGCCGGCGAACGAGGAGAACACCACGGTGCCGAAGAGGGTGTAGTGGAAGTGGGCGATCAGGAAGTAGGAGTCCGCGAGGTGGAAGTCCAGCGGCGGGGACGCCAGCATGATGCCCGTCATGCCACCGAAGAGGAAGGTGGCCACGAAGCCGACCGCGAAGATCATCGGGGTGGACCAGGTGATGTGGCCCTTCCACATGGTTCCCACCCAGTTGAAGAACTTCACGCCGGTCGGAACTGCGATGAGGAACGTCATGAAGGAGAAGAACGGCAGCAGGACCGCGCCGGTCACGAACATGTGGTGCGCCCACACGGCCATGGACAGCCCGCCGATGGCCAGGGTCGCGAAGACCAGGCCGATGTAGCCGAAGAGCGGCTTACGGGAGAAGACCGGGATGACCTCGGAGATGATGCCGAAGAACGGCAGCGCCAGGACGTAGACCTCCGGGTGACCGAAGAACCAGAACATGTGCTGCCACAGGATCGCGCCGCCGTTGGCGGTGTCGAAGATGTGACCGCCGAGCTTGCGGTCGTACAGGACGCCGAGGGCCGCGGCGGTCAGCAGCGGGAAGACCATCAGGGCGATGACCGAACATCGTCATGCCCGGCGCACGCAGGGTCAAAATGGTGGTGATCATGTTGATCGCCGAGGCGATCGTGCCGACGCCGGTCATGCCGACGCCGATGATCCACATGTCCGCGCCGATGCCCGGAGTGTGGACCCGGTCGGCGAGCGGCATGTACATGGTCCAGCCGAAGTCGGCGGCGCCGCCCGGGGTGAGGAAGCCGGACAGCATGACGATGCCGCCGATGGCGGTGATCCAGAAGCCGAAGGCGTTCAGACGGGGGAAAGCCACGTCCGGGGCGCCGATGTGCAGCGGGATGAGGTAGTTGGCGAAGCCCCAGACGATCGGGGTGCCGAAGAGCAGCAGCATCACGGTGCCGTGCATCGTGAAGAGCTGGTTGAACTGTTCGTTGGACAGGAACTGCAGACCCGGGGAGAAGAGCTCCGCACGGATCAGCAGCGCCATGAGTCCGCCGAGGAAGAAGAAGATGAAGGACGTGATGATGTACATCACGCCGAGCTTCTTGTGGTCGGTGGTGGTGAGCATGTCCCAGGCCCACGAGCCCTTGCGCTCATGGCCTGCCGGACCTGGACGTTCGGGCGAGACGTAGTCGTCCACCCTAGGCGCCACAGCAGTCATGTGATCCTCCTGACGTGAGACACACCCGTCGGTAGTCGGTGTGCCCAAATTTGTTTGCCGCCCCTTTCCGGACAATTCCGGAAGAGGCGAACGCACTACTAGCCCACCTATGGCTAGAGACACTGCCAGTCTAGCCCGCCCACGGGAGAACCCAAGTCGGATTTTTCCCGACCGGGGCCCACCTGCACCGGAAAACACGCGGAAAAACAGGTGGCGGGTGACCCACGCCACCAAAACTAAGCCGACCTGCATGAAAGGCGGGGAGACGGGCCCCACCGCCACACCCCCGAACGGTGTCGCCCGAAAGTTTGAGGCCGCAGGAAGGGCCACCACCGCGTGCCCGCAAACTGAATATGCCCTGTGACCCGCCCGTAAGGCCGGGGTGCCACACCCCACTCCCCGGCCGAACGAGAGCGCGGACGGGCGCGACGGAAATTCATCCGCATATATGGGGGTATTTTTATCAATTTTCAGGATAATACACTATAAGATTATCTTTAGAAGTCCTCAAAATTAAGGAGCAAACCCGTGACTCCCAGTGCGACCGGTTCCGCAACCCCGTTGCTGGCCTCAGTGTTGAACAACATCGGTCGCCGGATCATCTCCGGCGAACTCCCCGAAGGACGCACGTTCACTCTGCAAGACATCAGCGACCGATTCGCCATCTCCCGCACCGTAGCGCGTGAAACGATGCGGGCGCTCGAACAACTCGGCCTCGTGTCCTCGTCTCGGCGCGTGGGCATCACCGTGCTCTCTCGCGCCCATTGGGCGGTGTTCGACCCCACCGTCATCGACTGGCGGCTCGAGACCGAACATGAACGCCCCCTGCAACTGCGCGCGTTGACGGAGCTGCGCATCGCCATCGAGCCGATCGCCGCCTATAACGCGGCGACCTCCGCCACCGAGGAACAGCGGCAAGAACTGTTGGAGCTGGCGGCCACGCTGCGCCGACTCGGCGACGCAGGCGCCGGCGACACAGATGCGTTCCTGACGGCGGACATGCGCTTCCACACCCTGCTCATGGAATCCTCCGGCAACGACATGTTCATGGCCTTGTCCCCCTCCCTCGATTCCGCGCTGCGCGGGCGAACCCAGTTCGGCCTGCAGCCGAAGAACCCGGACGAGGACGGCCTCGCGGCCCACGAGAACGTGGCGCAGGCCATCGCGGACGGTAGAGCCGACGACGCCGAGAGCGCCTCCCGGGTGATCCTGAAAGAAGTCCGTGAAGCCTTGGCCGACGACGCCCACTAAAGACCACGCTTTCGTCGTCAAGCCTGTCCCGGACGCCCAAACGGCCGCGGCCCCGCAAAGTGGGGGGCCGCGGCCGGTGTCAGGCCGTCGGTAGAGCATGCAGGAGACGCCGCCCACGCCATCGGTGCCGGCGAGGGCCATCTGACGCAGACGGATGTAGTACAGCGTCTTGATGCCCTTGCGCCAGGCGTAGATCTGCGCCCGGTTGATGTCGCGGGTGGTGGCGGTGTCCTTGAAGAACAACGTCAACGACAGCCCCTGATCGACGTACTTCGTCGCGATGGCGTAGGTGTCGATGATCTTCTCGTAGCCGACCTCGTACGCGTCCTGGAAGTAGTCCAGGTTCTCGTTGTCCATGTGCGGCGCCGGGTAGTAGACCCGGCCGATCTTGCCTTCCTTGCGGATCTCAATCTTGGAGGCGATCGGGTGGATCGAGGACGTCGAGTTGTTGATGTAGGAGATCGAGCCGGTCGGCGGGACGGCCTGGAGGTAACGGTTGTAGATGCCGTGCTCCATGACGTCGGCCTTGAGCTGCGCCCAGTCCTCCGCGGTCGGGGTGTGGATCGACGAGGCGGCGAAGAGCTCCTGCACGCGCGGGGTGCGCGGGGCGAACTCGGCCGGGTCGTAGCGGTCGAAGAAGGAGCCGTCCGCGTAGTCGGAGAGCTCGAAGTCGCCGAAGGTGGCGCCGCGCTCGCGGGCGATCAGGTTCGACGCCCGCAGCGCCTGGTACATGATGGCGGCGAAGTAGGCGTTGGTGAAGTCCAGGCCTTCCTCGGAGCCGTAGTAGATGTGCTCGCGGCCGAGGTAACCGTGCAAGTTCATCTGCCCCAGGCCGATGGCGTGGGAGGCGTCGTTGCCCTCCCGGATGGACGGGACGGAGTCGATCGAGGTCTGGTCGGCGACGGAGGTCAGGCCGCGGATGGCGGTCTCGACGGTCTTGCCGAAGTCCGGCGAATCCATGGTCGTCGCGATGTTCAGCGAACCCAGGTTGCAGGAGATGTCCTCGCCGATGTGCCCGTAGGTCAGATCCTCGTTCAGCTCGGACGGGGTGTTGACCTGCAGGATTTCAGAGCACAGGTTGGACATGTTGATGCGGCCGGCCTTGCGCATCGGGTTAGATTCGTTGACCGTGTCCTCGAACATGATGTACGGGTAGCCGGACTCGAACTGGATTTCCGCCAGGGTCTGGAAAAAGTCGCGGGCGTTGATCTTGGACTTGCGGATCTGCGGGTTCTCCACCATCTCGGCGTACTTCTCCGTGATGGAGACGTCGCCGAAGGGCTTGCCGTAGATGCGCTCGACGTCGTACGGGGAGAACAGGTACATGTCCTTGTTCTTCTTCGCCAGCTCGAAGGTGATGTCCGGGATGACCACGCCAAGCGACAGCGTCTTGATGCGGATCTTCTCGTCGGCGTTCTCGCGCTTGGTGTCCAAGAACTGCAGGATGTCCGGGTGGTGGGCGTTGAGGTACACCGCGCCGGCCCCCTGGCGGGCGCCGAGCTGGTTGGCGTAGGAGAAGGAGTCCTCGAGCAGCTTCATCACCGGGATGACGCCGGAGGACTGGTTCTCGATGTGCTTGATCGGGGCGCCGGTTTCCCGGATGTTGCTCAGCAGCAGCGCCACGCCGCCGCCGCGCTTGGACAGCTGCAGCGCGGAGTTGATGGCGCGGCCGATGGACTCCATGTTGTCCTCGATGCGCAACAGGAAGCAGGAGACGAGTTCGCCGCGCTGCGCCTTGCCGGCGTTGAGGAAGGTCGGGGTGGCCGGCTGGAAACGACCGGTCATGATCTCGTCCACGAGGTTCTCCGCCAGGGCGGTGTCGCCTTCCGCCAGGAACAGCGCGGTCATGGAGACGCGGTCCTCGAAGCGCTCCAGGTAGCGCTTTCCGTCGAAGGTCTTCAGCGTGTACGAGGTGTAGTACTTGTAGGCGCCCAGGAAGGACTGGAAGCGGAACTTGTAGGAGTAGGAACGCTTGTACAGCTCCTTGACGAAGTCGAAGTCGTACTGGTCCAGCACCTCCTGCTCGTAGTACTCGTTGTCGACCAGGTACTTGAGCTTTTCCTCGAGGTCGTGGAAGTAGACCGTGTTCTGGTTGACGTGCTGCAGGAAGTACTGGTTCGCGGCCTCGCGGTCCTTCTCGAACTGGATCTTGCCGTCCTCGTCGTAGAGGTTCAGCAGCGCGTTGAGTGCGTGGTAGTCCAGCTGCGTGTCCTGCTTGACGGGCGTGGCGACGGTTTTACTGACTGTGGAAGTCACAGATGAGACCCTTTCCCTGGATCGGTGGAGGCTGTAATGGTCAATCGGCGGTATGGATGGAAATTGAGTGGCGGCTACACGCCGCTGGCGACGTCCTCGCGGGGCGCGAATCCCAGCTGTTCAGCGTTGTCCAGCAGTCCGTTGCGGAGGATCGTGACGTCGTCCTTGGTCCCCATGAGTTCGAAGCGGTAGACGTAGGGCACCTTGCATTTCTGCGAGATGATCTCACCCGCTCTACCGTAGTCGCTTCCGAAGTTGGTGTTTCCGCCCGCGGCGACACACCGGATGAAGCTGCGGTTGTGCTCGTTGTTGAGGAAACGGATGACCTGCACGGGCACTGGCCGGGAGTTCTGGTGGTTGAGCGAGGCTCCCCCGCCGTAGGTCGGCAGGATCAGACAATAGGGCTCATTGACGATGAGCGGTTCATCGCGCTTGTGCAGCGGAATCCTCACGTTGGGCAGATCTAATTTGTCGACAAAGCGTCGCGTGTTTTCCGTGGCGGAGGAAAAATACACGATCAGCATGTGACGACTCACTTCCCTTCTGAAGCGTCGGGGGCGGGGCATGGCAGGGACACGAGTGCCTCTGCGGCCCCAAAGGAAACCGCCGCCTCACTGGCGTAGCAAGACGGCGGGGACAGGGGCGGTGGCGGGCGGTCGACGTCGGGCCGCCGGCGGCCGTTCCGACTCCCGGCGGAACGGATGGGCCGTTCCCCGTGAGGAGAGCTGGGAGTTAAGCGGCCTGGGCGACCAGGTCGCGGATGCGCTCGGGGCGAAAACCCGACCAGTGCTCTCCGTTGACCTCCACGACGGGCGCCTGCAGGTAACCAAGGGCCAACACGTACTCGCGGGCCTCGTCGTCCACCGAAACGTCGACCATGGTGTAGTCCAGGCCGGCGCGGTCGAGGGCCTTCTGGGTGGCGTTGCACTGAACGCAAGCGGGCTTGGTGTACAGGGTGATAGCCATGGGAGTAAACCTCGTCGAATCTTCAAATATGAATGGTGTTCTGTGGGGCGGGCCACCTTCCGGACCGCTCGCTGCGCCTCGTTTCCGGCGACACCATAGACACTATACTTTGTGGTCAGCAAGTGCAAGAAACACTACATGTAGTAAATGCAAAGCGGTATCCCCAGTACGGCGCCCCGCCCTGGCCCACATGTTGCCCCTCCGTCGACGCCCAGTTTACGGCAGTGGAATTACACCGGTGTAATTCTCCCAGCTCACCCCAGACTCCCGTGACCGAAACGTTGCGCCCGACCCGCCGTGGCCCCGACCACCGCCTGGAGACGAGAACGAAAAAGTGGGCCCCCACCACAAGATGTGGTGGACGGCCCACTTTCGCGGGAAGTCGGCGACTAGCCCTGACGGGCCTTGAAGCGCGGCTCCTTCTTGTTGATCACGTAAACTTTGCCGCGGCGACGCACAACCTGGGCGCCCGGCTTGTTCTTCAGCGACCGAAGCGAATTGCGGACCTTCATCGGGCGCTCCTTTCTCTCTGCGCTTAATTTGCGGCGGATAAACTTGCTCGCACGGTGACGGGAAAACCCGACCATGACACGACGTATGACACTACCCCACAGACATGTCGTCACCAAACCGCCGACGGAAAGACGCTCCCACTTCTTCGAGGCTGCGCCCCTTCGTCTCCGGGACGAGCGTGGCTACGAACCCCACCGCGGCAAGGCCCAGGACGGCGAAGATCAGGAATGTGCCGGTGGCCGACAGCGCCTCGACCATCGGGAGGAAGAACTGCGCCACGGCCCAGTTGGCCACCCACAGGGCCAGGCCGGCCAGCCCCATGCCCAACCCGCGCACCTTCACGGGCACGATCTCGGAGATCAGCAGCCAGGTCGTGGGAGAGACCGCCGCCTGCTGGAAGGAGATGAATACCGCCATCACGGCCAAAGACACCAGCGCCAGAGACTGGTTGCCTTCCGCCGCACGGTAGGTCACCGACAACACGACCAGGGAGATGACGTTGCCGGACAGGCCGATCAGCAACAGCCGCTTGCGGCCGACCCGATCGATGATCTGCAGCCCCACCCAGCAGGCAACCACGCTGACCACGCCGACGACGATGGACGTGTAGATGGAGCTTTCCACGCTCATCCCGACCTCGTTCATCAAGGTCGGGGCGAAGTAGATGATGGCGTTGACGCCGGTGATCTGCTGGATCACCCCGATGACGGCCGCAATGATCACCGTCAGACGAATCCACCGGTGCGCCCGGAAGGCCGCCCATTCTCCCCCGCCGCCTCGCCGCTCGCGACCGTCCTGCGTGGCGGAGAGCTCGTCCAACCCCATTCCGGCGCGGGCGGCGGTGGCCCGGGCTTCTTCCATGCGCCCCTGCCGGGCGAGCCA
>CALZCR010000003.1 GCA_945631445.1 uncultured Corynebacterium sp.
CCAATTTTACGGGCTGCGGGTCTCGGTGATCGAACGCAACAAACCGTTGCGCCGTATCGACGAAGACGAACGCGTCTTTCTCACCCGGGCGGACAAACACCGGGCGATCATCGAGGAGATCGCGCGCGTGCACGCCACCGGTCAGCCGGTGCTGGTGGGCACCCACGACGTCGCCGAATCTGAGCTGCTGGCCGAGGCCCTCGGCCAGCGCGGCGTCGAGGTCAACGTCCTCAACGCGAAAAACGACGCGGAAGAAGCCCGCATCGTCGCCGAGGCCGGCGACATCGGCCGGGTCACCGTCTCCACACAGATGGCCGGACGCGGCACCGACATCAAGCTCGGCGGCGCCGACGGCGCCGACCACGACGACGTCGCCGCCTTGGGCGGGCTGACGGTCATCGGCACCGCCTTGCACCGCTCTTCACGCCTGGACAACCAGTTGCGCGGGCGCGCGGGCAGACAGGGCGATCCGGGCCGCTCGCAGTTTTTCGTCTCCCTCGACGACGACGTCGTCGCCTCCGGCGGCGGCGGGGAAGAGGTCACCGCGCACCCGGACGAGCACGGGGAAGTCACCTCCAAACGCATCCTGCGTTTTGTCGAGCACACCCAGCGGGTGATGGAGGGCCAGCTACTGGAAATCCACGCCCAGACCTGGAAATACAACCGCTTGTTGGCCGATCAGCGCGAGATCATCGACGAGCGCCGCGCGATTTTACTCGACACCGACAAAGCCTTACGCGAGCTGTCCGAGCGCGCCCCCGAGCGCGCCCGGGAACTGGCCGGCGTCGACGCGGGCGTCGTGGAGCAGGCCGCGCGTGAGATCATGCTCTATCACCTGGACACGGAGTGGTCGGAGCATCTCGGGCACATGGACGACGTGCGCGAGTCGATCCACCTGCGCGCCATCGCGAAGGAAACCCCGATCGACGAATTTCACCGTATCGCGGTCCGGGAGTTCCGCGACGTGGCTCAGCGGGCCGTGGACAAGGCGGTGGAGACATTTCGTGCCGTGCTCATCGACGACGAGGGCGCGCACCTTCACGATCAGGGGTTGGCGCGGCCGTCGGCGACGTGGACCTATATGGTGTCGGACAACCCGTTGGCGGGTTCCGGCAACTCCGCGGCCGGGGGGATCGGCGATCTTTTCCGCTGATCCGTTCTGGTCGCACGCTGCGAAAACCCTCACGGGGGCGGGTTCGCGCCACGGCGAAACGAACTACTGACTATGATTGAAACCAATTCATTCATCACGACGATCCGGAGGCATGTACATGAGCGAGAACAACGCGACACCTGAGGCTCAGGTTGAGACGACCTCGGTCTTCCGCGCAGACCTGCTCAAAGAGATGGAAGCCGGGCAGGGTGCTGCTGCGACCGACACCAACGTGGATAACCTTCCCGAGGGTGCGGCACTTCTCGTGGTCAAGCGCGGCCCGAACGCCGGCGCCCGGTTCTTGTTGGATCAGGAAACCACCACCGCAGGCCGCCACCCGGAGGCCGACATCTTCCTCGACGACGTGACGGTGTCGCGTCGTCACGCGGAATTTAGGATCTCCGAGGGTGACTTCGAGGTCGTGGACGTCGGTTCGCTCAACGGCACCTACGTCAACCGCGAGCCGAAGAACGCCCAGGAGCTGGCCACCGGCGATGAAATCCAGATCGGTAAGTTCCGCCTGGTGTTTATCGCCGGTCAGTCCAACTAAGCATCCGTCATCGAAAGCCCGATAAAAGTACAGCAAGTTCCTCACCGTGAGCGCAGTTCATAAATCCGTCCCGCCGCACGCAGGCGTCAAGAAGCAGGCCAAGCCGAAGACCATGTCCATCGGCGTCGTGCTCGAGCGCCTGCGGGTCGAGTTTCCCGACGTCACCGTCTCTAAGATTCGTTTCCTCGAATCAGAAGGGTTGATCACGCCGCAACGCACGGCGTCCGGTTATCGTCGTTTCACCGACGAGGACATCAAGCGCTTGCGCTATATCCTCGTCACGCAGCGCGACAACTACACCCCGCTGAAGGTGATCAGGGAGCAGCTGCAGGCGATGGACTCCGGGCAGGTGACCGCGCTGCTGTCCGCGGGGGACGCGGAGCCGATGATCTCCGCGGAGAACTTCCGCAAACCCGTGCTGACTCGCTTGACCGACCAGGACGTCGCGGAGCAGGCCGGCTGCGACGTCGAGGCGGTCGCGGAGCTGACGGAAATTGGCGTGATCCGCCCGGACGCCTCCGGCTTTTACACCGCCGATGACGTGCGCACCGTGACCACCGCCCAGGCATTGCGGGAATTTGGTTTCACCGCCAACCATTTGAAGCGGTTGCGCACCGCCGCCGACCGGCAGGCGGATCTCATCGCCCAGGTCGCTGGCCCCATCGCCCACGGCAAGGAGGCCACCGCCAAGGCGCGGGCCGAGGAAATCGGCCAGCAGATGAGCGCGTTGGTGGTTTCCCTGCACGCTGGCCTGGTCAAAAACGCCCTTCGAGACGAACTGGACACATAGATGAGCTTCACCCTCGTGGATTATCACGGCGTGCACATGATCGGTCCGGAGAACTTCATGTGCGCGATCCTGCGCAGCCCGGACGACGGAAAGATCTTGCCGATCTGGATCTCGATCGTCGAGGGCTCCACCTTGGCCGCGCGTGAACAAGGGGAAAGCCCTCGGCGCCCCGGCACCCACGACCTGCTCGCCGACGTCTTGTCGCGGCAGGAGGGGCAGACGCCGACCATCGCGATCACCAGCCACCACGAAGGCATTTTTGTGGCGACAATCACACAGGGCGGGGAGGAGTTCGACGCGCGCACCTCCGACGCCCTGGTCCTGTCGCAGATTCTGGAGGTGCCCGTCATGGTCGAGGAGGACGTGTGGACCCAGACCGCGATTTTCCTCAGCGACGACGACCTCGGGCAATACTTGGACCTCGACATCGATGAGCCCGCTGAGCAGGACCTTTTGGCGGACACGGACGTCGACGAGGATTTCCGCAAGATGATGCAGTCGCTGGGCATCGCCGACGAGGAGGGAGAAGAAGACTCCGCGGAAGACGAGGGAAACGACAAACCGGAACAAAATTCCGAAGAGGACACCGATAATTAGAGAACTCAATGAACCTTTAGAGGCATAGATTTTCGGCGTGTCAAGCCGGTTAATGTTGACTTGGTTATAGCCTTGGCATTTAATGGCCTTAAGGCTTTTTGTCAACCCATGGGAGTAATCACGTGAGCATCCTCGAAGACGCCGAAAATCAGGTGCCCGTCCAAGAGACACTTTTCGACATAGGACCGGGCGAGGAGGTGGGCTACCGCGTGCCCATCACCTGCCAGGTCGCCGGCATCACCTACCGCCAGCTCGACTACTGGGCGCGCACCGACTTGGTCAAGCCCTCCATCCGCAACGCCAAGGGATCCGGCTCCCAGCGCTTGTATTCTTTCAAAGACATCTTGGTCTTGAAGATCGTCAAGCGTTTGCTCGACACCGGCATCTCCTTGCAAAACATCCGCTTGGCGGTGGAGAAGCTGCGCCACCGCGGCGTCAACGACATCGCGGAGATCACGCTGGTCTCTGACGGCACCACCGTCTATGAGTGCCGCTCCAACGACGAAGTCATCGACCTGCTCGGGGGAGGCCAAGGCGTGTTCGGTATCGCGGTGCCCAGCCTGATGAAGGAGTTGACCGGCACCATCGCCGAATTCCCCTCCGAGCGGGTCAGCCCCCAAGAAACCGAGGACGGCGCTGAGGTCGTCGGCATGGACGAACTCGCCGCCCGCCGCCGACTCAAGACGTCCTAACCTCCCGCAGGGCCTCTGAGGAAAGAAAACCCGCATACCGCCAGCTCACGGGCGGTATGCGGGATTTCGTCCTTTCCGGACTACAGACCAGCGGCCCCGCGCAGGGACGCCACCCCGGTGGCCGAGGAATCGGCCGCGTCGGCCAGCACCGGATCGGCGCCGGCGTCACCGACGTGGACGACGTCGATGGAGACGTCATCGCTTCGGGCCTGGCTCAGCGCCTGGCGGAAGTCATCGTCGCCGATGTCAGCTTCGGTGCCGGTGGTCACCACCAACACGCGCACCGGCTGGCCGGTGCTGCGGGCCTGATCTGCGGCGGCGCCTGCGGCGGCCACCACGGCTGAGCGGGTCTGCGGGACACCGCCGGTGCCCAGTTGGCGCAGCACGTCGGCCACGGCGCCGGCGTCGTCGGTGAAGTTTAAGTTGCGGCGCCAGCCTTTTTGCACGCCCGGGTTGATCGGGGAGGAGTAGTTCCAGATCGCCACCGTGTCACCCTGCTGGGTCACACCATCGGCCACGCCGGCGAGTTCCTTACGGGCGTCGTCGAAACACCCGGCGATTCGCCCGGAGGTATCCAGCAGCAACAGCGTGGTCATCGGCTGAGTGCCCGCCGGGGCCTCCGTCGGTTGCTCGGCCGGAGTGCTCTGTGGCGCGGTGCTCTCCTTGGTGGTGCTGGCTTGGGAGGGGGTCTCTTCTTGGCGCTGGGCGTCGTCGCCGGTGGCCTGGGCCAGCAGATTTTCATCTACGGCGAGGAGATCCCCGCCGGGGGAATGCTGCTCGGCGGAGTAGTCCACGAACTCCGCGGCGGCACGCGACTGTTCCTCGGAGAGATCCCCGGCAGGGGCCAAGGCCACCGCCTCGACGGCGAGCGCGCCCACCTCGGTGAAGGTGGCGTTTTCGTCGACGGCGGTCTGTGGGGCGGCGTACAAGCCGGTGGCCTGGGCCTGGGCCAAGCTCAGCTGTGCGTCGCGGTCCAATAGTTCTGCCGCGGCGTCGTCATCGGCGGTGAGTTCCGCGGCCACCGCGGCGGCCACCGCCGGATGGTCGGCCACTGGGTAGGCCACTTCTTCGGCGGTGAGTTCCGAGACGTCGACTTCGCCTTCGGCGGCGACGCCGACCGGCAGGGACGCCACGACGCCGCCGGAGCCTGCGGCGCTGCGGCCGGCGGCCTCGTAGGCCGGCCAGGTGCCGATGTAGGCGGCCGCCTCAGCCGGATCATCGACCAGTTCCGGTTTCATGCAGTAATCGCGCACGACCGGGTCGGTGTCCTGCCACGCGGCAAGCAGGCGCTGGCCGTCGACGTCGCTGGCGGCGGCCACCGGCAGGGACATCTCGCCTTCAAGGCACTCTGCGTTGGTGTTCCCGTCGGCGGTGACGGTGGCGTCGTCGCCACCGGGCTGACGGAAGCCGAACCACCAGATCAGCCCGGCGATCAGGGCGATCACGACGACCAGCGCCGCGATCGCGTTCGCCGATAAGGCGAAATTTGGTTTCCCGTCAGAATGTCGGCCCACGAGTCATCCCTTTCAGTCAGTGTTAGCAGGCAGTTTAGCCCGTCGTGCGGTATGGATGAGTGCGACAAGCCGGGCACGCAACCGGTCTGCCCGCTGGCTGAGAGCTCGCTGCCTGCGAACATACTCCGCTTTGCCCTCTGCCGTCTCAATGGCGACTACTTCAAAGCCTAATCCGCGGCAGTCATACGGCGAGGCCTCCATGTCCAAGACCCGGGCGTCGACGGCCAAATCGAAGGCCTGCAGCCACACCTCGGAGGGGATGAGCGGGGCGAGTTTTCCGGCCCACTTATATAAATCCATCGCCGCGTGCACGCACCCGGGTTGATCGTTATCCGCCTGGTCTTGTCGTTGAAGCACCGTGAGGTTCAGCGGCGTCGCCGCAGCGGTGAAAAACCGGTAGGCGTCGTAGTGGGTGCACTTGAGCTGGTGGGCCTCGACGACGGCGTCGGTGCCGGCCTGGCCCAACCGCAGCGGCAAGTCGTGGCGCGGCTGCTTCTCGCGGTAGCACATCGCCCATTCGTGCAGCCCAAAACAGTCGAAGTGCGCCGCGTTATTGGCCGTGGAGACAAGCAGGTGCTCGATCTGATCCACCGCCGCGCCCCGGCGCGCCAGAAACCCGTCGACGTCGAGGCCGACCGCCCCGCCTCGGCGGGTGTAGTCGCGCCAGCCGTGGTGCACCGCGGTAGCGGCCGGGTCCTTTAACCACACTCCGGCCCCGGGGTGCCAGCGGCGCAGATGCGCCGGGCGGGTGGGGTAGTAGTCGAAGAGAAAATCATAGACGGGATGGGCCTGCTGCCGCCGCCGACGCGTAAGATGCGCGCCGGTGCGCTGATCCACGGCGTCGTGATGGGCCTGCTGGCGGGCCCGCCACACCGGGGGTTCCAGGATCACGAGGTGGGCGTCTTACTTGGAGCGGGGGCGGCGCCCGCGTGAGCGTGACTGTCCGGAGCGGCGCTGCCCGGAGCCCTGGGGCTTGCGTCCGCCGCGGCCCTGTCGGGAAGGTGTGCGTCCCTGCTGCTGCGCTTGTTTTTGTCCCGGCGGCGGCAGCGGCTCTCCGGAGGGTTCTTGGGCGCCGGTGATCTCGTGCAACTGCGGCGAACCGACGGACACGGAGACTTCCTTGGCGTCGACGCCGGCCTTTTTCAGCAGCTGGGTGACTTCCTTGCGCTGCTCGTCCATCACCAGGGTGACCACCACGCCCTCCGTGCCCGCGCGAGCCGTACGCCCGGAGCGGTGCAGATACGCCTTGTGCTCGGCGGGCGGGTCAATGTGGACCACCAGCGAGACGTCGCTGATGTCGATGCCGCGGGCGGCGATGTCGGTGGCCACCAGCACTGGCAGGGAACCGTCGCCGAAACCGGTGATCGCCCGGGTGCGCGCACCTTGGGTCTTGTCGCCGTGGATGCCTTCGGCGTTGACCCCGACGCGGCGCAGCTTTTTGACCTGGCGGTCGACGCCGTGCTTGGTGCGCATGAACATGATGGTCTTGCCGGCACGCGCGGCGATGTGCGGGATGATCTCGTTGCGCTGCTCGCGGCTACCGACCAGCAGGCGGTAGTGCGTCATGGTGTCCACCGCGCCCTGGGCGGGGGCAGTCGAGTGGGTGACCTCGTCGTGCAAGTAGCGGTCGACGAGTTTTTGCACGTCGCCGTCCAGGGTCGCGGAAAACAGCAGCCGCTGTCCGCGCTTGGGGGTGGTGTCCAGCAGTTTCCGGATCTGGGGCAAAAAGCCCATGTCCGACATCTGGTCCGCCTCGTCGACGGCGGTGATCTTCACCTGGTCGAAAAACAGTTTGCCCTGGTTGATCAGGTCTTGGGCACGGCCCGGGGTGGCCACCAGCAGATCCACCGGGGCGGCCAGGGAGGTGATCTGGCGGTTGATGCTCACCCCGCCGACGACTTCGAGCACACGCAGGCCGAGAGCCGCGGCCGGATCTTCGAGACGCTGCTTGATCTGAGAGGCCAGCTCACGGGTGGGGGTCAGGATCAGCCCGCGCGGATGCCCGGGACGCGACGCCCCGGACTTGGCCAAGCGGGTGAGCATCGGCAGGCCGAAGGTGAAGGTTTTGCCGGAGCCGGTCGGCCCGCGGCCCAACACGTCACGGCCGGCCAGAGCGTCCGGGATGGCCGCGGCCTGAATGGGGAAAGGTTCGGTGATGCCTTGCTTCTCCAGTACCTGAACGATAGGACGGGGAAGACCGAGGTCAGCGAATGAAGTCATTGGGCAAAGTGTAGTCGCAGGTGGGACCGGCGCGGGAATCGGTGTAGCGGGGGCGGCTTATACCAGCCCGCCGGTGGCGGACAGATACCGCAAGATCGCGCGCACCCGGCGGTTGTCTTCGCCGTAGTGCAGGCCCAGTCGCTGGAAGATGTCACAGACGTGCTTGTCCACCGCCGCCTGTGAGACGACCAGCCGCTCAGCGATCTGGGTGTTCGACAATCCCTGGGCCATCAGGGCCAGCACGTCACGCTCACGCTGGGTCAGCGACTGGATGACCTTATCCTGGCCCATCATGCGGGCGGCGATCTCCGGGTCGACGACCACGGTTAGCGCGTCGAGGAAGTCGGAGACCTGCCCCACCCGCTCCTTGAGCAGATAGCCGGTGCCACCGGTGGTCTCGGCACTGAACAGATGCGGGGCATAGGCCGGCGCGAGGTACCGCGAGAGAACCATCACAGGCAGTTGCGGATGCCGGGCCCTTATCTCCAGGCCGGCGCGCAGCCCATCATCGGCCAATCTGCGGCGGCATCCGCACGTCCGTGATCACCACCTCCGGCATATGCTCACCGGCCAGCCCCCGGGCACGCAGCGCGTCCGCGTCAGAGAACACCTCAGTGACCTCATGGCCCTGCCGCTCAAGCAGCCCCACCAGGCCATCGCGAATCAACACCGCGCCATCCGCCAACCACAATTTCATGCGCGCGTGCCCCCTCCGATGCCGGTTTCCCCACGGTCGAACAACATTGGGATGCTCGCGGCGACCTGCGTCGGCCCACCGACGGGGGAGGTGAGCGTCAACGTGGCGTCAAACCCGGCCAACCGGCCCGACATCTCCGCCAACCCGCCACCAGGCCGGGCGATCGCCCCGCCGTCGCCACCGTCGATCACAGAGATCCGCAGCGTGTCATCGCTGGTCAGCAACACCGTCACCGGCGCCCAGGTCCTGACCGGGCTTGTCCTGGGCACCGCGGCCGCCGTGCTCACCGCCGCAGCCTGGAGCGCGGTCAGCTTCCAATTCACCGCCCTGCGCCCGTGGGAAATGCTGCTGCCCTAGTGGGGTTATCTCACAGTCTGGGCGATCTACCTGCTCACCGTGCTCACCGCCGCCTGGTGGGGACTGCACCGGGTCACGATCTCCCCGCTGGGGTGGCGCGCCGGGTGCCGGATAAGCGCATCCAGGCAGGCCGGCTGGTGCTGTTGATCGTGGTCTTGTGCGTCGCGACCCCAGTGGCACAAGTAGTCGAACCGCATACGGTGGGTCTTCTGATCATCGCCGGGGTGCTGACCGCCCTGGCGGTGGTGTTTGTCGTGGCGATGCCCTTCGTCATCCAGACAGCCTCCTGGGCATTAGCCAAGACGCTGCCGACCCCAGCGGCGCGCCGGAATCAGATGTGGCCGAAGCGGGCCTGGCACCGGGTCATGGCGCTGTCGCTGCTGGCCTTCGGACTCGGCTGGCTGGGCGCGTTTCCCGTCGACACGCTGGCAGACGACCCACACTACGAGGACGGGGCCATGTTCACCGACATCGCCACCGGCGGCTACATCGTGGTGGCCACCGGTTTTCTCACCGCCGCGGTGTCCACCCTGTTGACGCAGATGGCCAGCGTCTATGAAAACCGGGGGGTTGGACCCCTCCCTGCTGAAAATGGGTGCACCGCGCACCTTCGTGGCACGGGTCGCCGTCTGGGAGACCCTTGGCCCGCTGGTGCTGGCAACCGTCCTAACCGCGGTGTTGGGCTTTTATTTCGGCGTGTTGATGTACATGCCCGAGATGTCCCTGGCCGGGCACCTGGCTAGCGCCCGCGGGCAGATGTTGGTGCTGGTGGCCGGTTACGCCGTGGTGGCCACCGCCCCGGCCGGGGCGGATGTGTTGCGCTGTCGCCTAATCAGGCAGCTCACCCGCACGGTTTCAGCTCACGTCTCATAACTCCGCACGCTGACGCCGCGCAGATCGAGCTCACCGAAGACCGCTTCGCAGACCAGCTCGCCTTCCTTCACGCCCACGATCCTGGGCCGCGGCCGCCGAGTGGAGAGACATCCCCGTCACACACCTCGGCGACCGCGTGTTAACTAAACGCCGCATAGTCGCCCTCGCCGGTTCCCACACCCTGCTACTGTCCGAAAGCTCCGGTGCCCAAAGGCCCCGGCGACAACGCGTGGGCGTTCCCGAGAAGCTTTCACCGGCCGTGGGATAGCCCCACCGCGATCTCTTTTTCCGTGTACCTATTTCCAGGGCCAGGACAGCGTCAACAAGATCCCCGTCCTACTGCTCCACGCCGCCTACACCTGGTCGGCGAACTGCAGCGAGCACGACGGCTGCGCCGGGAGCGCAAAACCAGGTCACACAGCAACTGGGCCAGCTCACCGTCCCCTCAACGCTCCGCCCCCGGCGCGCCATGGTGATCCGGAGAATAGACTCGACTACCTGATAGCGCTCAACACCACGCGCCTGCGCGCCGGGTACGGGCCGTACCCGGGATTGATGAAGGATCTGCGCTCTGCGGGAAACATCGCCGGGCTCAACGCCACAGACACCGACGACAGATTCTTCGACGCCATGGTGAGCACTCCGAGTGTCCTGCCCGGACCAGCGGACTGTCTGAGCGGGATACGTGACGCCCTGGTGCGTCATGCCCGGACCCGTCCTGCGGTGCGCGCCCCTACTGCTGCGGATACGTCCCAGAGAAGTTGCAGCGTCAATCCTGCCCATATCCACCGCCCCTGTCACGAGGGAACCTGGACGACAGTCGACCTAAGAAGACACCCACACCGAAGTCTTCTAAAACCTCACCACCAGCCCCACACACAAAAACCCCCTCACCCAAGGCGCGCCGGGTGAGGAGGAATGCAGGGGAGAGGGGGTTAGACCTCGATCTCGGAGCGGTCGCCGGACCACAGGGTGTGGAAGTTTCCTTCCTTGTCGATGCGCTTGTAGGTGTGGGCACCGAAGAAGTCGCGCTGGCCCTGGACGATGGCGGCGGGCAGACGCTCGGCGCGCAGGGAGTCGTAGTAGGCCAGCGAGGAGGTGAACACCGGGGCCGGCAGGCCCAGCTGCGTGGCGTAGAGGACGACCTTGCGCCACGGGTCGATCAGGTCTTTGAGCTCGCCGTTGAAGTACGGGTCGAGCAGCAGAGAGGGCAGGTCGGCGTCGTTGTCGTAGGCCTCGACGATGCGGTTGAGGAACTTCGCGCGGATGATGCAACCGCCGCGCCAGATGGTGGCCAGGTCGCGGGGGTCAACACCCCAGTCGTGTTCGTCGGAGCCGGCTTGGATCTCGTCGAAGCCCTGGGAGTAGGCCACCAGCTTGGAGGCGTACAGCGCGCGGCGGACGTCTTCGATGAACTCTTCCTTGCTCAGGCCGAGGCCCTCAAAGGTCTGCAAGGTGCCGGTGGGCAGTTTGCCCTGGGCGGCGGCGCGCTGGTCCAGGGAGGAGGACAGGGCGCGGGCGAAGACGGCTTCGCCGATGCCGGTGGTCGGCACGCCCAGGTCGAGGGCTTCCTTGACGGTCCAGCGGCCGGTGCCCTTCTGACCGGCGGCGTCGAGGATGACGTCCACGAGCGGTTTGCCGGTCTCGGCGTCGACCTGGCGCAGCACCTCGGCGGTGATTTCGATGAGGTAGGAGTCCAGGTCGCCCTTGTTCCATTCGGCGAAGACGTCGGCGATCTCCGCCGGTTCCATGCCCGCGCCGAAGCGCAGCAGCTGGTAGGCCTCGCCGATGACCTGCATGTCGGCGTATTCGATGCCGTTGTGGACCATCTTGACGAAGTGGCCGGCGCCGTCCGGTCCGATGTGGGTCACGCACGGGGTGCCGTCGACGACGGCGGCGATCGATTCGAGCAGCGGGCCGAGGGTGACCCAGGACTCCTTCGGGCCGCCCGGCATGATGGACGGGCCGGTGAGGGCGCCTTCCTCGCCGCCGGAGATGCCGGCGCCGACGAAGTGACGGTTGCGCTCGCGCATTTCCTTTTCACGGCGGATGGTGTCGGTGAACAGTGCGTTGCCGCCGTCGATGATGATGTCGCCGTCGTCCATGGCGTCGGCGAGCTGGTTGATGACGGCGTCGGTGGCCTTGCCCGCCTGGACCATGATGATGGCCTTGCGCGGGCGTTCCAGGGAGGCGACGAAGTCTTCGATGGTCTCGGAGGCGATGAAGTCCCCTTCGGAACCGTGGTCGGCGATGAGGGTGCGGGTCTTTTCCGGGGAGCGGTTGTAGACGGCGACGGTGTGGCCGCGGGAA
Organism: uncultured Corynebacterium sp.; assembly: GCA_945631445.1. Taxonomy (GTDB): domain Bacteria; phylum Actinomycetota; class Actinomycetes; order Mycobacteriales; family Mycobacteriaceae; genus Corynebacterium. The sequence goes on from CALZCR010000003.1 coordinate 11,754, forward strand.
GCGAAGTTGCGGGCGAGGTTGGAGCCCATCACTGCGAGTCCGACGACGCCGATCTGTGCGAGGTTTTCGGTCTGGGAAGTCATGCCCCAAAGTCTACGCACCGGGGGTGCGACCTTCAGCCAACGACGCATAAAGGTGCTATCTTTTGGGGGTGGCGGGGGCGACACTGCGCATCAGGCACGCACGCCCTGACCGACGAGGCGAGAATAGCCCCTCCTTCCCGCCGACAGCGGTGCAGTAGCCTTGACAGCCATGAAACTAGAGGAGATCCTGACCGCCGCCGCCCGCGCCCCACTAAACAACACGCAGCTGAAACAGCTCAACGAAGCCACCGCCGGACTCGACGCGGCTTTAGGAATCCGTTACCTCCACGTCGCCCCTGACCGAGTACGCACCGCCCTGCACGTCGCCTCCCACCACCTGCAGCCGGCAGGCCTGGTCAACGGCGGCGTCTACTGCGCACTCGCCGAATCAACGGCCTCCCTGGCAGGCATGATCGCCGCCGGCGGCCCCGTCGTCGGCGTCAACAACGACACCGACTTCATCTCCGCAGTCAAGGCCGGCGTCATCGAGGCCGACGCCACCCCGATCCAGCTCGGCCGCCGCACCCAGCTCTGGCAGATCGAGATGCACCATCGCGACAAACTCGTCGCCCGCACCACCCTGCGCACCATGCCCGTGAACTAAAGGTCCGCCCGCGGGGTGGGAGACACCGCAAACCCATGGTGGCTCACCGGGTCAATCTGGTGCGGAAAACGCGGGGGATCGGCTGAAGCGTCTTCCTCGCCCCACACCACCAGCTGTTGCCCCAGGACCTCCGCAGAGTCCGGCGTACGTTTGTCCTGCCACCAAAACTCCGCCACCACCCGCTTTCGCGTGACATCCAAGATCCCGTAGCCGTGATCCACCCAGTCCAGGTACTGACACGCGTAGTTCGCCCGCAGGAAACCCGCCTCCGCCACCCAGGTCAGGGCGATCACCGCGGCCCGGTCGTCGTCGCTGTCCAACAACTCTCTCGGCAGCACTGCGCGGTCATCGTCACTGAGCAGGTCAATCACACTCTGCCCGGCACTTTTAACCATCCCCGGCAACTCCTTGGCCAACGTGTCATCGACCCCGCCCCGGCCCATCGACGACGCCGCGAATTCCACCGCCACCGACTGCCGCCGATGCTCGCCCTGCAGCACACGACGCAACGCCCCGGCACGCAGATTCCCCGGTTCCGCGCCGTGTCGATCGCTGTATCCGATGGGGCCGGCGTCGTAGCCTTCTTCGAGCGCCGTATCCGGAACGACGTCCGAGGCCAGGTTTCCGTGGGCGTCGCCGGTGACCATGACGACGTTGCTCACCGTCTTCATCTGTTCGATGAGCAGTTCCCGCTCCGACTGGAAATCCGTCCACCGGGAGATCCCCAGATGCGGCACACCCCGCGACTCCAACGGGTCGGGGACGCCGTTGGTGGTAAACCACGCCTGGTTCAGCACGAACTTCCAGCTCGTCCCGCGTTTCTCGGCCGCCTGCAGGCCATCCACCAACCACTCGTATTGCTTCCGCCCCAGCAGGGAGGAGCTGCCCACGTGCGAATGATCGTGGTCGATTTCGTATTCCGGCAATCCCGACTGCGCGTCCATCGCCCATATCTCCACCAGATCCCCAATGCGCATCGAACGGTAAATGTATTTCAGGGTTTCCGGCTCGGGGTAGGAATGGTCGTCGACGAGCAGCCACTCGCCGGAAGCGTCGCCCTTCGGTGGGCGCGTCGGCGTCCATTCCCAAAACGCCCGCATAGTGTCTTCGACAGTGACCGTGCGAGACACGTTCACCTCAGGCACCGAGAGCTGATTCTCACCCTCAGTCGTCAAATCATGATTGTCCCACACCATGAAAAAAGGATGACTACGATCAGCACGCCGCAAATTCTCGTCCGAACGCCACAACGCATAACGGCGACGCACCTCATCTAAAGTCAACCAATTCCGGTTATCCGGATGCGCCGTATCCTCAAACCCCACCCGGGAACGCACCAGTTCGCCGGAATCCGGAAAATCATAGACATAGTCACCCAAATGAACCACCAAGTCGATGTCCTTCCGCTCCGCCAAATGGCCGAAACCCGAGAAGTACGACGACCACCACGACGAACAGCTCAGCGCGGCCACCCGCAGATGTTCCGGGTCTTCGGGCAAGGTCCGGGTTCTGCCCACCTCCGAAGTCTTTCCGCGCCGGGAGAACCGGTAGAAATACGTCGTGCCCGGCTGCAGGCCGGTGACGTCGACTTTGACGGTCCAGTCCCGGCGCCGGGTGGCCTGCTGCCTGCCGGCGACGACCACGTCGTGGAAGTCCGGGTCTGCGGCCATCTCCCAATCCACGTCACGGGGGCGTCTCCCGCGGGCGGTGTGCCGGGTCCAGATGATCACGCGATCGGTCAGCGGATCGCCGCTGGCCACGCCGTGCGCGAAAGGCGGCTCCCCGCCGAGCGGGTAATCCGACCGCGCGGTGGTGCCGTGGGCGGGGCGGGTGGCCGCCCAGCCGGCCGCCGCTGCCGTCCCCGCCACCGCAGTAAGAGCCGCGCCCGTCCACATCACCCGAGAACTCTTCATGTCCCCCGAGCGTACTGAGAAAATCTAGAGCCATTTGTTGCGGCGGAACAACCACCACAACACGGCGATGACCACCACGATGGCCGTCAGCGCCACGTAATAGCCGTATTCCCACTGCAATTCCGGCATGACCTCGAAGTTCATGCCGTAGATGCCCGCGATCAGGGTCGGCACCGCCGCCATCCCCACGAACGCGGAGATCGTGCGCATGTCCCGGTTCTGCTGCAGGGTCACCTTCGCCACGGATGCGTCGATCAGGGAGGTCAGCCGTTCGTCGAACCCGGCGATCTGGTCTCTGACGTGCAGCTCGTTGTCCAGCACGTCGCGGAAATAGGAGCGGATCTGCTTCGGGATGAGATCTTTGTGGTCTTTGATCAGCGCGTTCAATGCCGGCGCCAACGGGTCGGTGGCGTGACGCATCTCCAGCACTTCGCGCTTGAACAGGTAGATCTTGTCCACGTTGATCTCGACGCCGGGGGTGAACACCTCTTCCTCCAGGGCGTCCACCTCTTGTTCCAGCAGACCCACGATGCGCACGTACTGCTCGACCAGGTAGTCGGCGACCAGGTAAGACAGCGCGGACGGACCCAGCCGGGCGAGTTCTTGATCGCGGTCGATGCGGTTGATGCCGGGCAGGGTGGCGCCGTGGCGCACGGTGATGATGAAATCTGGGCCCACGAGCATCTGCACTTCGCCGAGGGTCTTGATGACGTCGCGGGAATCGCGCACGGTGTCGTCGTCGTTGTATTCCACGGAACGCACGACGAAGAAAAGTTGGTCGTCGTAGCGTTCCACCTTGGGCCGTTGGTGGGCGGTGACGGCGTCTTCGACGATGAGTTCATGGATCCCGAATTCCTCGGCGACGCCCAGCATCTGGAGCTTGTTCGGCTCATGCAGGCCCAGCCACACGTAGCCGCCTTGTTCGCGCGCCATGCGCACCGCTTCCGCGGGGCGGTATTCGCCGCGTTGCATCACCCCGTCGACGAAGACGCGGCAGTGCTCGATGGCGTGTTCGACCGGCGCTGGCCGAGGGGGCTCGGAGCGCTTCCGGGGGCGGGATGAGGGCATGGGTGTTCCTTCGCATGGTCGGCGGCGGGGCAGAGGGCCGTGAGGGCGAGAGTCCATCGTAGATCCTCCTGCGGCTAAACTCGGGATCATGGCCACCTGGAAAGAAGTCACTGAGCAAAATCCGTCGCACTCCGAGAACTACGCCCGCCGCTGGAAAATCATGGAGTCCCAGGGGCAGGACATCCACGGCGAAGCACGGCTCGTCGACGCCATCGTGGAGCGCGAATCCCGCATCCTCGACGCCGGCTGCGGCACCGGCCGGTTGGGCGGGTACTTGCTCGCGGCCGGGCACACGGTCGTCGGCACCGACCTCGACCCGGTCCTGATCGGCCACGCCGAGAAAGACCACCCTGAGGGAAAGTGGTACGTCGGCGACCTCTCCCATGACGAGATCCCGGAAGGCGACTTTGACGTGGCCGTCTCTGCGGGCAACGTCATGGGCTTTCTCGCCCCGGAGGGCAGAGAGACCGCGCTGCGCAATATCCATGCCGCCGTCAAGCCGGGCGGGCGCTTCATCGTGGGCTTCGGGTCCGGCCGGGGCTGGGATTTCGAGGACTTCATCGCGGCCGCGGAAAAGGTCGGCTTCGTCGTCGATTACCGTTTCGGCGGGTGGGATTTGAGCCCCTTCAACGATTCCTCCACCTTCTTGGTGGCGCTGTTTTCTCGCCCGGGGGTCACCGGCGGCCACCTGCTGTCGTAACAGCTCTGTTCGCCGGCAACGGCAACGGCCCTCCACCGTGGACGGGGGAGGGCCGAGGGGACCGAACTATCAGGCTTCGTCGAGCAATTCGAGGGCGGCCCTGCCCTTGCGCTGCTGGTCGGTGGAGTTGAGCGCGTAGCGGCTGCGCGAGGTGGCGTTGATCACCCAGTTGACCATGGACACGAGCTTGGCGCGGGTGCCCTGCAAGAATCCGACGTGGACCACGAGCCAGCCGAGCCAGCCGATGAAGCCGGTGAACTCGACCTTGCCCATCTTGATGATGGCGTAGAAGCGCTTGACGATGGCCATGGAGCCCTTGTCGAAGTAAGCGAAATCCTCCGCCTCGTCGACCTCTTCGCCGGCGGTCTCGGCCTCGACGGCCTCGATGATGCGCTCGGCGGCGTATTCGCCGGACTGAATGCCGCCTTGGGCCAAGCCCGGGGTGCCGTTGCCCATCATGTCGCCGGTGACGAAGACGGTCTTGTCGTCGCCGACGGTGAGGTCGCCGTTGACTTGGACGCGCCCGGCGCGGTCGAGTTCGGCGCCGAGCTGGTCCGCGACCATCTTGCCCAGCGGGGAACCGGAGACGCCCGCGGACCAGACCTTGAAGCCCGTCTCAATCGTGACTTCTTCGCCCTTCTTGGTCTTGTAGGTGACCGAGGTCGCGTCGAGGTCGGTGACCATGGCGTTGAGGCGCACGTCCACGCCGGCTTCCTCCAGCGCGCGCTGGGCCTTGCGCCCGAGACGCTTGCCGAAGGGCGGCAGCACCTGCGGCGCGCCGTCCAGCAGGATGATCTTGGCGTCGCGCGGGTTGAGGGTGGCGTACTGGTCCTCGGAGTTGCGGTGCGACAGTTCGGCGAACTGGCCGGCCAGCTCCACGCCGGTGGGCCCGGCGCCGACGATGACAAACGTCATCAGGCGTTCCCGCTCGGCGGGGTCTTCGGTCAGTTCGGCCATTTCGAAGGCGTGCATGAGCGAGGAACGGATTTCCAGGGCGACGTCGATGGACTTCATGCCCGGGGCGTACTCGGCGAAGTGGTCGTTGCCGAAGTAGCCCTGGTTCGAGCCGGCGCCGACGATGAGGTAGTCATAGTCGAAGGAGGTGGAGATCTCCTCCAGCTCGGAGGTGACGGTCTTGGCGGTGGTGTCGATGTCGGTGACCTCACCCTTGATCACGCGCACGTTGTCCTGGTCGCGGAAGAGCTGACGCAGGGTCGTGGCGACCTCGGAGGGCTCCAGCAGCCCGGTGGCCACCTGGTACAGCAAGGGCTGGAAAAGGAAATAGTTGTTGCGGTCAATCAGGGTAATGTCTACGTCTGTGTCGGCGAGGCGCTTCGCGGCGTAGACGCCGGCGAAACCACCGCCGACGATGACAACGTGTTTCCGGTTACTTTCTGCGCGAAAGTTTTTCGAAGTCATTCAGCATTGCTCCTTCACTAGCGTGCTTGACTCTAAAATTTTGTTTATCGAGTTGCGGCGTTTCAGTCGGCTCGACGAGACGGTTTTAATAATACGCTGGTTCTGTTTAGAACTTCATTCCTGGTTGTAGGAGGCTGGATTTGTGAGTCGGGATCACTTGCTGGCGATTGACGCGGACCAATGGCCCGGCGTCGCCCAACCACCTTCGGCCAGGCTGCGGGCCAGGATAGCGGAGGCCTACTTCGCCCGGACCGTGGACAAGGCCGGATTAGACTTGCTCGAGGATCCGGATCTGGTGATCGACCACGAGGAGCTCTTCGACCGCGTCGCGGTGTCCGGCTGGCTGGGCCTGGCTGAATCATATATGGCCGGGGAGTGGCACACCCGGGATTCGGACGCCTTGGTGGAGGTGTTGCAGGCGTTGATCTCCGCAGGCTATCGCCCGCGCGTCCGGCAGGTGCCCGTGGGACGCAAGGAAGGCGAGTTGCCGCCAGGATTGATCCGGCAGTTCTCCGGCGACGGCATGAGCGCCTTTGGGGCGGTCTACGCTTCGGGCGTGCCGACGACCGTGCGCGAATCGGTGACCAGTTACGTCCCCGGCGCCGGCAGGGGAAGTGAACCGGCGAAACATTTCGTCGACGTTACGACGGTGGCGGAACCGACCTCCGTCGAGCGCGACGACTTGGGGGACGGGCAACGCCGGGCCGTGGAGAAGCTTCTCGACGCCGCGCAGGTCACCCGTGGCACGCACGTGCTCGAATACCCCTCCTCGGGCGGGGAAGTGGCGATCGCCGCCGCCCAGCGACGCGCCGCCGTCGACGTGTTGACCCGGGACCCGGAGCTGGCGGCCGCCCTGGAAGAGCGCATGTTACTGGCCGGCGTCGACGACGCCGTCCAGACGGAGCTGGTGGGGGACCCGCGGGCGTGGCGGGGACGCTACGACGCGATCATCGGCGTCGAAAACTTGGAGACGCTCGGCGGGCGCCAGCGCGACGCGTATGTCCGCGGCCTCGACCGGTTGTTGGCGATCGGTGGGCGCGCCGCACTGCAGACGGTCGTGGCCACCGAGGAGATGACCGCCGCCGGAGCCGCCGCGCCCCAGGCGCTGCGGGCCTATGTGTGGCCGGGGCTGAACTTCGCGACGGTCGCCGAATTACACAAGCTCTTCGACCGCCGCACCGGGCTGCGCATCACCGCCCAGGTGCATTCCCGCGCCCATTACGTCGAGACGCTGCGCGCGCAGCGCTCCTTGTTTGAGGGGCGGTTGCGCGAAGCCGCCGCCGAAGGCTTCGATCAAGTCTTCCGTCGGCTGTGGGTGTTCCAGTTCGCCGTACGCGAAGCCTTGTTCAACCTCGGGATGTTGGATGCGGTGCAGTTGACGTTGCGCCACCGCAACCGCGGCGGACACCGCTGAAAATCAGCTGCGCTCCGCCTGGTCGAAGAACTCCCGCTCATGCAGGGTGGAGAGGACGTACGCGCGGTGCGCCTGCTTAAGCTGCGCCTGCGTGGCGTCGGCCAGCAGCCGCTCGGTGCGGTCGACCGCGGCCCGGGCCGCGTCCAGGAAATCCGTCCCCCCGTACATGTCCAACCAGTCGTGGTACGGGTGATCCGGGTGATCGCTGTCCGCCAGCCGCAGACCGACTTCCGCGTACAGCCAGGCGCACGGCAGCACTGCCGCGGCGCCGACGACGTGGTCGCTGCCCAAGGTCGTGGCCAACAGATGGTCGGTGTAGGCCAGGGTGATCGGGGAGATGTCCTCCTCCCGCAGCTGCTTGTCGGTCAGCCAGATCTGCTGCATCTCGCGTTCGTCGATGATGCAGCCGGCGGCCATCTCACCCCAGGCGACGATGCCCTCCGGCTCCGGGGAAGTGCGCGCCAGGTGCGCCAGCGCCCGCCCGTAACGGATGAGGTACGCCGAGTCCTGCGCGAGGTAGAACTCGAAGTGCTCCTGCGGCAGGGTGCCGTCGGCGAGCTTCTTGATGAAGGGCAGGGCCATGACCTGTTCGGTGACGTCCCCGGTGGCTTCCCAGAGCGCGGCGGTATGTGGGCCAGCCGCCGGGATCTGCGGCGCCCCGGCGGTTCCGGTCGCCCGCCACGGCCGGGCGCCGGCCACGTCCTGGAGGCGACGCGCGCGGTGGAAGTGGTCGACCGGACCGCTGCCGTGGCCGACCTTCAGATCTGCGGCATGGGCGATGGATTCGTGCAGCCAGTGCGTGGACCAGGTCAGGGCGTCGGTGATCTCGTCGCCGGCGCCCAAGCGGGTAGCCAGCGCAGATGACAGCGAACAGCCGGTGCCGTGGGTGTGCGGGGTGTCGATCCGCGTGCTGGGCACGCGGTGGACCCGGCCGTCCGGGGCGACCACCGCGTTGTCCGCCCGGGGCCCGGTCAGATGCCCGCCCGTGACGATGACCG
>CALZCR010000004.1 GCA_945631445.1 uncultured Corynebacterium sp.
CACGACACAACTGCCCTGATTCTGCACGTGCAGAATCAGGGCAGTTCTTATGCGCACTATGCGCGCGCATAGTGATTATGTAGGGAGAGCCCCTACTGACCCATGAGCCGCTTGCGCAGGTTCTCGTCCTTCTGCTCGACTTCGGCGGCCATGGTGGCCTGGTAGTCGGCCATCTTCTGCGTCAGCGCCTCATCGCCGGCGCCGAGGATGCGCGCGGCCAGCAGGCCCGCGTTCTTCGCCCCGCCGATGGAGACGGTGGCCACCGGCACGCCGGCTGGCATCTGCACGATCGACAGCAGGGAGTCCAGCCCGTCGAGGTCCTTGAGCGCACGCGGGATGCCGATCACCGGCAGCGGGGTCGCGGCGGCGACCATGCCGGGCAGGTGCGCGGCGCCGCCGGCGCACGCGATGATCGCCTTGAGTCCGCGTTCCCGGGCGGTCTTGGCGTAGTCGAGCATGCGCTCCGGGGTGCGGTGCGCGCTCATGACGCCGACTTCGAAGGGGATCTGGAAGTCGGCGAGCACCTGGGCGGCGGGCTCGACGGTGTCCCAGTCGGAATCGGAGCCCATGATCAGGCCAACGAGCGGTTGCATATGTCTCTCCTACTTAGTCTCGTGTGCGAGGTAACCGTCCGCCCACACGGCGTCGGTGAGAAAGTGCGCGGCCAGCTGGGCTTCCCGACGGGTCGCGGCCACGTCCCGGCCGGTGACATTGACGTGTCCCAGCTTGCGGCCGGCGCGGTACGACTTGCCGTAGAGGTGGATCTTGACGTGCGGGAAGCGGCGCATGACGTGCTGCACGCGCTCGGCCACCGGCAGCTCCGGGTCAGTCTCCGCGCCGAGGGTATTGGCCATGACGGTGACCGGGTGCGTCGCCTCGGTCGCTCCGAGGGGGTAGTCCAGCACGGCGCGCAGGTGCTGCTCGAACTGGCTGGTCACACACCCGTCCTGGGTCCAGTGGCCGGTGTTGTGCGGGCGCATGGCCAGCTCGTTGACGAAGACTTGGCCGTCGACTTCGAAAAGCTCCACGGCGAGCACGCCGGTGACGCCGAGTTCGGTGGCCACCGAGCCGGCCAGTTCCTGCGCCTGGCCGGTCAGCTGCGGGCTCAGGCCCGGCGCGGGGGCGATCGCTTCGACGCAGATGCCGCCGCTTTGCACGGATTCCACGACCGGCCAGGTCTTGACCTCGCCGGAGGGGGTCCGCGCGACCATGGCGGAGAGTTCGCGGTTGAAGGCCAGCTTGCGCTCGGCCAGCAGCGGGACGTCCTTGTCCAGCAGCTCGGTGACGGTCTCCCGGAGTTCTTCGATCGTGTCGGGGAACCACACGCCGTGGCCGTCGTAACCGCCGCGGCGGGCCTTGAGGCAGACTTGGCCGTCGACACGCTCGAAGAAGTCTTCGGCGTCGGCGACGGACTCGATGGCCATAAAGTCCGGGACCGGGGCGCCGATCTCGGCGAGCTTGGTGCGCATGGTCAGTTTGTCCTGCGCGTGCACCAGCGCGGCGGGCTGCGGCTGGACGTTGACGCCGGCGTCGATGAGCGTCTGGAGGTGCTCGTTGGGCACGTGTTCGTGGTCGAAGGTGACGGCGCCCGCCCCCTCGACGGCGCGCCGCAGATCGGCCAGATCGGTGTAGTCGCCGATCAGGACGTCCGCGCAGACCTGGGCGGCGGAGGAGTCCTGCGCGCCGGCCAGCAGCCGGATCGACTGGCCCAGCTCGATGGCGGCGGTCTGCATCATGCGGGCCAGCTGGCCGTCGCCGATGACGGCGACGGTGTGCATGCCGGGCGCGTGGGCGGGATGGGTGCTCGGGTTACCTGCGGTGTCACTCACGGGCCTTACTATAGCCAGCCCCCTGGCCGGGCCGGGCATTATGCCCGTGCCGGCTCCTCGTCTTCTTCCGCCTGGGTCAGCGGGGCGCCGCGGGTTTCGCCGATGGCCAGCACCGCGATGATCGAGATCACGGCCATCACCATGAGGTAGACGCCCACGGAGCCCAGCCAGCCGGTCTCCCCGACGAGCAGCTGCGCGATCATGGGCGAGAACGCGCCGCCGACGATGGCGCCGACGGCGTAGGCGATGGACACGCCGGACAGGCGGATATGCGCCGGGAACATTTCGGCGAACATCGCCGACTGCAGTCCGTAGGTCAGGCCGAGAGAGACGGTGTAGACCAGCACCGCGCATAGGATCAGCCAGGGGTTGGCGGTGTCGATGGCCAAGAACATCGGGATCACCCACACGAACTGCAGCACGTAGCCGATCAGGTACGTCGGTTTGCGCCCGATCCGGTCGGACAGGGAGCCGCTGAGCAGCGTCGTGAAGATCCAGGAGATGGAGGCGACGGTGATGATCAGCAGCATCATCTCCCGGTTCATCTCCAGTGTCGTGGTGGTGTAGCCGAGGATGAACCCGCCGACGATCATGTAGCCGGCGGCGTTGTTGCCGGCGAACGCCAGCGCCGCCTTGAGCACGGTGCCGAATTCCTGGCCGAAGAGCTGCCGCAGCGGGGCCTGGGCCTTACCTTTCTTCTTCAGTTCCTCGAAGGCGGGGCTTTCGGCGACCTTGCGGCGGATGTAGAAGCCCACGAAGATCAGCACGAAGGAGACTAAGAAGGGCACGCGCCAGCCCCAGGCGGCGAATTGCTCGTCGTCGAGCAGGAGGGAGACCGTGCCGAGTACGCCCGTGGCCAGCAGCATGCCCACCGGCACGCCGATCTGCGGGTAGGCGCCGAAGACTCCGCGCTTGTGTCGCGGGGCGTGTTCGACGGCCATCATGGCCGCCCCGCCCCATTCCCCGCCCGCGGAGATGCCCTGCAGGATGCGCAGGACGACGAGGATGATCGGGGCCCACACCCCGATGGAAGCGTAGTTGGGCAGCAGGCCGATCAGCGTGGTGACCACGCCCATCAGCCCGAGCGTGAGCATCAGCACCATCCGGCGGCCGAAGCGGTCACCGACCCAGCCGGCCAGCACCGCGCCGAAGGGGCGGAACAAGAAGGAGATGCCGATGGAGGCGTACGACAGGATCTGGGCGAGCTGCGGGTTCTCCTCCCCCAGCGGGCCGAAGTACTGGGCGGCGAAGATGATCGCCGCGGCGTTGGCGTAGATCAGGAAGTCGTACCACTCGACGGTGGTCCCGACGAGGGTGGCGCCCAGGACGCGGCGCTGTTCCTTCCTCGACGCCGCGGTGTCCGCCGCCGGCGCGACGGTCGCGGGAGTCGCCATAGTTCACTCCTTGGTTGAGGTCTGGGGGGTAACGGCACACAACCTGCGCGCGAGCGCGTCCGGTCACATGGCTCACCACAGTATGGGGCAGCGGCTCCGAACATACGTCATCAACCTCACCAGCGGGGTGGGACGGCGGACGGCGCGGGATCGATCAGCTGCACGATCTTCTTGGCTTTGGGCACGTCCGGGAACAGCAGCGCCCGCCGGTAGCCGCGGATGGCGATGGAGATCCCGCGGCGGTGCCTGCGCACGGAGTAGACGTCGCGCAGCAGGATGGAGTCGGTGCGCGCACGCCACCGGCCGGCGCGCACGATGACGCGGTGGTTGGTGACCATGAAGCGCTGTCGGCGGGCCCGAATCAGCGGGAGCACGAAGCGCCAGACACTCAACGCCGCCCACAGCACGAGCACGGCGTTGCGCAGGATGGGGTCCCAGTCGACGCCGGGGCGGTCCATGTAGCCGACGGCGATGGCGCAGACGCCGGTGATCAGGATGAGTTCCAGGAACGGGAAGAAGAGGGTGCGCGCGGGCGCCGTCATGTCGGCGCGCACGACCTCCCCTCTGCCCAACCTGAATGTCCCCATGTGTGATCAGGGTAGTGCCCCGGGCCCCTGACCCCGTAAACGCAGGTGGGTGACGTCGCCGGCGGCGAAGGCTTCGCCGTCGATGACGATGCGGCCGTCGTCGGCCACCGCGGTGACCGTGCCCTCGACGTCTCCGCCGGGCGCCTCCAGCCGGACGTCCTTGCCCAGGGAGGAGCAGGTGGCGCGGTAGTCGGCCATCAGCTGCGGATCGCCGACGCGCCACTGCTGAAGGCGGGCGGCCAGCGCGGTGAGCACGTCCACCGTGAGCCGTTCGCGGGTGATCTCGACGCCCTCCAGGGCCAGCGAGGTGGCGTGCGGGACGGGCAGCTGCTCGCGGGTGAGCAGATGGTTCAAGCCGACGCCGACAACGACCGTGAACTCCCCGTCCGGCCCAGAGGCCGCTTCGGCGAGGATGCCGCAGAGCTTGCGGCCGTCGATGAGCACGTCGTTGGGCCACTTTAAGGTGGCCGGGGCGACGACGTCGGTGACGGCCACGCCCGCTGCCAGAGGCAGGGTGCCGAGCCTGGCGACGTCGGCGTCGGTAACGCGCAGGAGGACGGAGAAGATTAACTGGGTGTCGGCGGGCGCGCTCCACGGCCTGCCCCGGCGGCCGCGGCCGGCGCTTTGGTGGCGGGCGATGAGCACCGCGCCGTGCGGAGCGTCACTGGCGAGCAGGTCGGCGTTGGTGGACCCGGTGGACTCGACGACGTCGAGGTGCGGGTATAAATCAGCGAGCTGGGTGGGTATCACGCGCTCCACGATAGTCCCGCGCAGGTCACGGCAGGCCCGCAATTAACTTTCATAACCTACGGTGGCGTAACCTGCGGAAAGGTAAGTCGGTGCGCGACACGCGAGTTTCGTAGTGGAAACTATTTCCCCCGAGGTCTATGCTCCCAAACATGACCGTTTCCTCACATTTGACCGGCATCGAGGGTCTCTCCGGCGCCTCGACCACCGCAGGCAAGATCGCAGAGCTGAAAAAGCGTCGCGCGGAGGCCGCCCTGCCCATGGGCGACAAGGCCGTCGAGAAGGTCCACTCCCAGGGCCGGCTCACCGCCCGCGAGCGCTTGGACCACATCCTCGACGAAGGCTCCTTCGTCGAGACCGACATGTTGGCCAAGCACCGCACGCACGACTACAACATGCAGGCCAAGCGCCCCACCACCGACGGCATCATCACCGGCTGGGGCACCATCGACGGCCGCGAGGTCTGCATCTTCTCCCAGGACGGCACCATCATGGGCGGCGCCCTGGGCGAGGTCTACGGCGAGAAGATGATCAAAATCATGGAGCTCGCCGTGACCACCGGCCGCCCCCTGATCGGCCTCTACGAAGGCGCCGGCGCCCGCATCCAGGACGGTGCGGTCTCCCTGGACATGATCGCGCGCACCTTCTGGCACAACATCAACGCCTCCGGCGTCGTCCCGCAGATCTCCGTGATCATGGGCGCCTCCGCCGGCGGCAACGCCTACTCCCCCGCCCTGACCGATTTCGTGGTCATGGTGGACAAGACCTCCAAGATGTTCGTCACCGGCCCCGACGTGATCAAGACCGTCACCGGCGAGGAAATCACCCAGGAGGAGCTCGGCGGCGCCATGACCCACATGGTCACCGCAGGAAACGCCCACTACGTCGCCCAGTCGGACGAGGAAGCCCTGGACTGGGTCTGCGACTTGGTGTCCTACCTGCCGTCGAACAACCGCTCCCTGGCCCCGCTCGAGGACTACGAGCCGGAAGAAGGCAGCGTCGGAGACAACCTCACCGCCGACGACCTCAAGCTCGACGGCATCATCCCGGACTCCCCGACCCAGCCCTATGACGTGCGCGAGGTCATCGAGTCCCTCACCGACGACGGCGAGTACCTGGAGATCCAGGCCCAGCGCGCCGAGAACGTCGTCATCGCCTACGGCCACGTCGAGGGCCAGCCGGTCGGCTTCGTCGCCAACCAGCCGATGGTCTACGCCGGCTGCCTGGACATCGACTCCTCCGAGAAGGCCGCCCGCTTCATCCGCACCTGCGACGCCTTCAACATCCCCATCGTCATGCTCGTCGACGTCCCGGGCTTCTTGCCGGGCGCCAACCAGGAATACGGCGGCATCCTGCGCCGCGGCGCGAAGCTGCTCTACGCCTACGGCGAAGCCACCGTCCCGAAGATCACCGTCACCATGCGCAAGGCCTACGGCGGCGCGTACTGCGTGATGGGCTCCAAGGGTTTGGGCTCCGACGTCAACCTGGCGTGGCCGACCGCCCAGATCGCCGTCATGGGCGCCGCCGGCGCCGTGGGCTTCATCTACCGCAAGGAACTGGCCCAGGCCAAGGAGAAGGGCCTCGACGTCGAGGAGCTGGCGAAGTCGTTCGAGCGCGAGTACGAGGACCACATGCTCAACCCGTACAGCGCGGCTGAGCGCGGGCTCATCGACTCGGTCATCCTGCCGAGCGAGACCCGCGGCATGATCTCCCGCAACCTGCGCCTGTACCGCGACAAGAACGTCTCGCGCCCGGCCCGCAAGCACGGCAACATCCCGCTGTAGGGCCCTGCCGTCTCACGCCGCCGGAGAGCAGCCCCGCCCTGTTCTCCGGCGGCGTCTGCTTTGAAACGTTTGCGCCGGCGGCGGCGATATACGCCGCAGATTCCCCTTCACTTCAGCAAAGGCCTAAACTAAGCATCCATGACACAGGCGAAACCCGATCTCACCACCACGAGTGGCAAGCTCACTGACCTGCGCAACCGCCTGGCGGAAGCGCAGTCACCGGTGGGCGACGAGGCCATCGAGGCGACGCACGCGGCCGGCGACCTGACCGCGCGCGAGCGCCTGCTGGCCCTGTTGGACGAGGACTCCTTCGTCGAAACCGACGCGCTGGCGCGCCACCGCGCCACCGCGTTCAACATGGAACGCACCCGGCCCGCCACCGACGGCGTGGTCACCGGTTACGGACTCGTCGACGGCCGGCGTGTCTGCGTGTTTTCCCAGGACGACACCGTCTTCGACGGCGCCTTAGGCGAGGTCTACGCCGAGAAGATCCTGAAGGTCTACGACCTGGCCGCCAAGACCGGCGTGCCGGTCGTCGGCGTCTACGCCGGCACCGGCCCGCGCCTGGCGGAGGGCGTGGTCACCCTAGGCATGTACGCGAAGCTGTTCAAGGCCGCCGCCGACGCCTCCGGGCTGGTTCCCCAGATCGCGGTGGTCAGCGGTTCCGTCCAGGGCCTGCAATCCGTCGGCCCGTGGCTGGCGGACCTGGTCATCGGCCTCGACGAGGAGACCGCGCATCTGACGGCCGCCGACGACGCCGAGGCCATCGCGCTCGCCCGCACGGTGCTGTCCTACCTGCCGGTCAACAACCGCGCGGAGGCCCCGCGCCGCGACGCCCCGGCACAGCCCGCCGTGGAAGCCACGGCGCTGGACACGATCATCCCCGACGTCGACGGCGAGTCCTTCGACGTCCGCGACGTGCTGACCCAGATCGTCGACGACGCCACGTTGCTGGAGGTCAAGGCCGGGATCGCCGGCAACGTCCTCACCGCCTTCGCCCACGTCGACGGACGCCCCGTCGGCGTGGTCGCCAACCAGCCGACGGTCACGGACGCCGCCTTGGACGCGGCCGCCGCGAACAAGGCCGCCCGCTTCATCCGCACCTGCGACGCCTTCAACCTGCCGATCGTCCAGTTCGTCGACTCCGCCGGCATCGACCCCGCGGACGCGGACGCGCCGACCGTGCAGCAGGCCGCCGCCCAGTTGGCCTACGCCAACGCCGAGGCCAGCGTCGGCAAGATCACCGTCGTGCTACGCCGCGCGCTCGGTTCCGCCTACGTGCTCATGGGCGCGAAAGACACCGGCGCGGACCTGGTCTACGCCTGGCCCACCGCCCAAATCGCCGTCACCGACGCCCAAGCCGCCGCCGCGGCGCTGGACGCCGACGCCGCCAAGTACGCCGCCGAACACCTCAACCCCTACCGCGCCACCGAACTCGGCCTGGTCGACGCGGTCATCGAACCATCCACCACCCGCGCCACGGTGGCCGACGGCCTGCTGCTCCTGGAGCGCAAGGTCGTCGTCACCCGGCCCAAGAAGCACGGCAACATCCCGTTCTAATCGCCGCGACAAGGAGACCCATGTCTGACGCCACCCCCCTGTTCAAGGTGCTCAAAGGCAACCCTTCCGATACGGAGGTCGCCGCCCTGACCGCCGTTTTCACCCAGCTCGCCGCCGCCGCGAAGCCGGCCGACGCCAACGAGCGCAACCTCTGGGGCCGCCCGGACGACCGCCTGCAGACGCAGACGGTGTTCAACCCGCGCGCCTTCCACTCGGTGACCTTCTACTAAATGCGGATCGTCCTCGCCTCCCAGTCACCTTCCCGGCTCGGCATCCTGCGCTCCGCGGGCGTGGAGCCGGTGATCCGCCCGGCGCGCGTCGACGAGGACGCCCTGCTGGCGGATCTCGCCGACGCCCCGCCGGCCGAGCGTGTCGCCGCCTTAGCGTCCGCCAAAGCGGCGGCCGTGGCCGACGAGTTCCCCGACGACGTGGTCGTCGGCTGCGACTCCATGCTGCTGCTCGACGGCGAGTTGCAGGGCAAACCGCACACCGTGGACGCCACCGTGGCGCGCTGGCGGGCCCAGGCCGGCAAGACCGCCGAGCTGCTGACCGGGCACTGCATCATCCGCGGCGCCGAACGCGTGGTGGACACCGCCGCCACCCGCGTCTTTTTCGCCGAGGCCACCGACGCCGACATCGAGGCCTACGCCCGCTCCGGTGAGCCGCTGGAATGCGCCGGCGCCTTCACCCTGGAAGCACTCGGCGGCTGGTTCATCGACCGCATCGAAGGCGACCCTTCTTCCGTCATCGGCCTGTCCCTGCCGCTGCTGCGCCGGGCGCTGTACTCCTTCGACTTAAACGTCAGCGACTTCTGGTCCCGTTAGAGGAAATCGGCGATCTCCTCCCACAGCAGGGGCGCCAGCGAGTGGACGTACGGCACGGAGAGGTGGTTGCCGTCGCGGTAGACGAAGATGTTTCCGAGCACCGCCGGGCAGTGCCCGTCCACGCAATACCAGCCTGAGGTGTCCACGGCCTTCGCGTTCGGCAGCGGGTCGAGGATCTCCGCGGCCGGATCGCTCGCCTGATAAAATTCTTCTTCCACCAGGCCGCACCCATGGACGTCGCCGGTGTCGAGGACGCACAGCGGCACGGACAGCTGCGAGCCGTCTTCGAAGGTCTTCCACGGGTTGTCGCGCAGCCCGACAAACGGGATGTCACGCTCCGCGAGGAACTCCCAGAACGTCGGATAGGACTCGGGCAGCTCCTCCACGCGGCCGCCGGCTTCGACGGCGGGGCGCGTGGTCGTCGACAACACCAGGTCCGGATCCGCCTCCGCCAGCCGGTCTACGACTTGCTCGTTGAACTCCACGCAATCCGGCTCGAAGACCCCGTCGCGGTCCTCCACGAACGTGGGACACGACTGCCGCACCAACGGGATGACCTTGAAACCGTGTTCTTTGCCCAGCGTGTTGAGCGGGACCACCCATTGCTCCGCGTGGGAGCCGCCGACCACGTACACCTCCCGCGCGCCGTCGGCGTCGCCGAAAATGCAGTTCGCGCCGCGTTCATCGACCGGCAAGACGCGCGGGTCGTCGCCGAAGCGGGAAATGCATCCTTCGGTCCAGACCCGCGAAAAGATCGAGCCCACCAAGTCCGGTTCGGGTTTGGGGTCCACGTCGGGTGCCTCCGCGCCGAGCAGGACCTGGGCGCCGGGATACTGGGCGGGGTCCAGCGCCGCCCCGTCCGCGCTACTGAGGCGCGCCTGCCACACCCCCTGGACCGTGAGCAGGCCGATGAGCACCACGGTCAGCGCCGCGCCGCCGACAGCCCGGGCACGCGCCGTGCCGGAGATGCGTAGCTGCGCCCGGGCCGTCCGGACCCGCCCTTCCCCTGCGGTCGGCCTCTTGGCGTGTTGGCGCAGCGGCTTTTCCACCAGCCGGTGTGTGAGATCCGCCAGGACCACCGACACGGCCACCACCGCCAGACCGTGCGCAAGCGAGACGGCGTCTCGCTCGAGCAGCGCCAGACTGAGGATGAGCAGCGGCCAATGCCACAGGTACAGCGGGTAGGCGATATCGCCCAGCCAGCGCATGGCGGGGCGGGCCAGCCACCCGGCGGTGCGCCCCTGGCCGCCGCCGAGGATCACCAGCGCGGCTCCCCCGACCGGGTACAGGGCGGCGGGGCCGGGGAATAAGGCGGCGCCGTCGAAAAGCACTCCCGTGCTCAGCACCATCGCCAGCCCCACGAAGGTCAACAGCGCCTGCAACCGCGGGTGCAGCCTCAACCGGTCCCCGTAGAGCGCCAATAACCCACCCAGCGTGAGCTGCCACATGCGGGTCCACGTGGAGTAGTAGTTCAGCGACTGGTCCTGGCCGTGCAAGTACCAGGCGTAGGCGAAAGAGGCCACCGTGACGACGGCCAGCAGCGGACCCACCCAACGGCTGAGGTTGATCCCGGTGCGGCGCAGCCAGATGATGAGCATGGCCAGGGCGATGGCCAGGAGGTAGAACTGTCCCTGCACCGCCATCGACCACAGGTGTTGTAAGGGGCTGACGGCGTCGGAGGCGACGTTGTAGTCGGCGTCTTGGGCGATGAGCTCCCAGTTCTGGAAGTAGAGGAGGCTGGCCGTGAACTGGTCGATGATCTCTGCTCGCCGCATCTGCGGCAGCCACGTCAGGGCGACCGTGGCGGTCGTGCCCAGCACCAGCAGCAGTCCCGGCGACAACCGCCGCAGGGTGCGCCAGATCGGCCACCACGGGTTGGCCGAGGCGTGGTCGCGGGAGGCGTAGCGCAGTTGCGAGCCGAGGAAGAAGTAGCCGGACAGCAGCAGGAAGACGTCCACCCCGCCGGAGACTCGTCCCACGAACACGTGGAAGAGCATGACGAAGGCGATCGCGATGCCGCGGAGTCCGTCCAAGTCATAGCGGTAGGGAACCGTCCGCAACGCCTTCTGCTCCTGCGTGTTCGTCGACATGGCTTGTGCTGTGCTCCTCAATCATTAGGTCCGCTTCAGAGTACAACCCCGGTCACCGCGGCCTGTCGTAGCCGCTAGGGTGGGACGGTATGAAGATCAATGACATGCTCGCCCCGCCGCCGGTGGAATTGCCCGCCGACCCGGCCGCCGGCAAGGACCCGCTGGACGCCGCCACCGCCTTCGCCCACCCGGACAGCCCGGACGTGTGGGCCACCAAGGCGGAGCGGGCGCTCGACGCCGCGGACTCCGACGAAGACAAGCTCACCGCCTACGCTTTCGCCCGCACCGGCTACCACCGCTCCCTGGACCGCCTGCGCGCCAACGGCTGGAAGGGATGGGGGCCGGTCCCCTACTCGCACGAGGCGAACCGCCCGGTGCTGCGCGCCATAGCCGTGCTCGCCCTCGCGGCGCAGGCCATCGGCGAGGACGCCGAGTACGACCGCTGCCGCCAGATGCTCTCGGACGCCGACCCGGACTCCGTGGCCACTCTCCTGGACAAGTAGCGCTCCCCCGGCGGAGAATTCCGCTAATCTGTGCTCAGCACCGCATCGTGGTTGCTGGGCGCTTCCGGTCTTCCGTGGGTGTTCCCGATTGAACTGATGCGGACCGCTACGGCACGGCCCGATAGGCCAACGGGGTTCGAGTCCCCTCTCTGTTGAAATGGGTTGTCGTCGCCCGGAACTTTTCCGGCGTCGGCCAGTGGCCCGGCCCGAACCTGTGCCTGTCGGCACAGGGGACGCACCGACGCCCCGCCGTCGTCGGCCCCGGCCGGCGGCAGCCCCCTCAAACTTTTCTGGGTGATCACATGGGCATCTTTCGTTCCCGCTCCGCCGACCATGGCTGGACCATGTATGCGCCGCTGTCGAGCGGTGGGGCGTGGCAGCAGTCGTCGCTGCGCTCCCCCGTCCAGCAGGCCGGGCACGCCGTCCTGCGCCAGCGCGGCGGCGAGATCACCCGGCTGAGCGCCCGGGAATTCTCCCGCCCAGGCGACCGTTTCCGGCAGGTGGATCTGCGCCGGCGTCTGGTCCAGCTGCACCCGCAGTCGATCCCCACCGCCGACGCCCTGACCGTGACCATCACGCTGGCACTGTCGGCGCGCACGACAGATCCGGTCTCCTTCGTCGCTGACTCGCAGGGCCCGGACGAGGAGATCTACCTCGCCGCCCAGATCGCGCTGCGGGAGCTGGTGGCCGGACTGCCGTTGGAGGCGTTCGTGGGCACGCGCATCGACCTTGCCCCGGTACTGGCCGCCGCGCAGGAAACCGCGGCGGGGGTCGGCGTGGAGGTGGCCACGGTGCTGCTCAAAGACATCAGTCTGCCCTCTGATTACGCCAGGGCGCTGCAGGAGTCGCTGGTGAGCAAGGTCAAGGCAGAGACCGACCTGGAGCGCGCCCGCACCGAGGTGAAGACCACCCGCGCCCGCCTGGCCAGCGCCAAAGTGCTGGAACAGAACCCCGTGTTAGCGAAGATCCGGATGCTCGAGGCCCTGCCACCGGGATCCACCGTCGAGGTGCGCGGCGAACAGGTGTAAGGCGTCGCTCTCCAGGTTCAGCGCGGAGGATCGCCGCGTGATTGACAGGAAACTTTTAACTCACGCAAAGTTCATCTGCCGGGGACATTGGTGTAACCAGGTGGCCGTTTTCGAATGCGAGAGTACAGGGGACTGTACTCATATGACATCGAAGGAAGCTTCTCGTGGCCATCTGGTCCAACACACTCAAGAAAATCATGGCAGTGTCTGCCGCGGCGGTCGTGCTGACGTCCTGCACAGCGACTGGGGAAACGCAGTCGGCGACCGACGACGCCACCACCACTCAGGGCACCTCGGAGATCTCGGCCGCCGCCGAAGACGGCGAGGACGTGGATCCGATCTACGGGGCCAGCAACGGCCTCGATCTCATTGAGCTGCAGGACGACAAGCCGGACGTCGCTCCGGTGGCCGCCAGCAACGAGCCCAACCGCATCGCCATGAACCTGCCGGAAAACCCGGACACCGCGATGTCCTTCAACTGGTACACCAGCGACCGCCTCGACGATTCCGTCGTGCGCGTGTCTACCAGCGAAGACATGGCGGACGCCACGGAGTTCCCGGCCGAGGTCGCCGAAGTCGTCTCCGAGTACGCCGAACGCGACGCGGACGGCTATTACATCTACGCCTCGGTGACCACCGACGAGGACGGGGATTTCCTGGTCGACGACAACGGCGAGCCGGAGGAAGTCCTCGGTTACTTCACCGACGAGCAGATCACCCGGGAGAACACGGAGTGGACCGCGACCGGCGCCGGGCTCGGTTACTTGGAGCTGCAGGACGTCACGGAGCACACCAACAAGGCCACCGCCACCGGCTTGGAGCCGGACACCGAGTACTACTTCCAGCTCGGCTCCGAATCGGAGGGCTTCTCCGAGACCGGTTCCTTCACCACCGCGGCCGAGGGCGTCTCGGAGACGCAGTTCATCCACTACACCGACACCCAGAACGCGTACTGGAACGCCAACGTCAATAACGAGGCCGCGTACGGCGCCAACACCCTGGAACTGGCCATGGAGACCGCCCCGGACGCGGACTTCGCCGTGCACACCGGTGACTTCGTGGAGATCGCCCAGGTCGAGGACGAGTGGGTGGACAACCTGGACATGTCGCGCGAGCTGAACATGAACCTGCCGCACGCCTATACGCCGGGCAACCACGACGAATACAACCTGAACTACGTCCGTGAGTCCGAACCCGTGGACGCCACCGCGTTCAACGAGCACACCAACGTGCCCGTCACCAACGACGCCGTCAGCGGCGGCTCCTACTACTCCTTCGACCACTCCGGCGCTCATTTCGTCGTCTTGAACACCAACGACAACAAGGAGTCCGAGGACAACCCCGAAGGCGGCGCCATCGGCGCCGAGCAGATGGAGTGGGCCAAGGCGGACATCCAGGCGGCCCGCGACAACGGCGCGGACTGGATCGTGTTGATGTACCACAAGCCGGTCTACTCCGCGTCCTACCATGCGCTCCAGGACACCGACGTGCAGGTCACCCGCGAAGAGTTCGTCCAGCTCGCCGACGAACTCGACGTGGATCTGGTCCTGCAGGGACACGACCACAACCTGACCCGCACCAAGTCGCTGGTCTACACCCCGGACAACTTCGCCTACGGCGAGGTGGAAGACACCGAGAAGGTCGAGATCGACGGCGTGGAGCACCACGTCAACCCGGAGGGCGTCACCTACGTCATTCCGAACACCTCCGGCACCAAGACCTACGACGCGATCTACCAGAAGGGCGCCGAGCACGTCGCCGAGGTCCGTCCCCGTCTGGACTGGATGACCGACGAGGACACCGACTACTGGAACGGGCTTTTCGACGTCGCCGAGCAGCCGGAGGACTCCCCGAAGTTCGAGCACGCCCACGACAACTACCGTCAGTCGGAGACCCAGACCTTCGCCGTCTACACCTTCGACGAGGACACCTTCAAGATCGACTTCTACCTGGTCGAAGGCGATCTGCACGGCGGCGAGGAGCGCACCGTCACCCTGCGCGACTCCTACGGCATCGCCAAGCAGTAACCACGCCGCACACGGAACTTCAGTCCCACTGCACGATGCGCCCGCAGGTCCGGCGCAGCAGGTCCATGTCGTGCGAGATCACGAGCATGCCCAGGCCGCGGCGGTGCGCCTCCTCCAGCAGTGAGCGCCAGATGTCGGCCTGCAGCAGCCCGTCCATCATGGTGGTGATCTCGTCGGCGACCAGATAGCTCGTGCGCGCGTCCATCGCCCGGGCGATGTTGATGCGCTGCAGCTGCCCGCCGGAAACCTCTTGGGCGCGGCGCGTCAGCCACCCCGGTTCGACGCCCAGTCGCGCAAGGATCGCGGGGTCGACGTCCTCGACCACCTTCGACAGCCGCCAGCGCGGGTCGATCGCGCGGTCGGGGTGTTGTTGGATCAGCTGCGCCGGGCAATAGGCGCCGGGGCGGATCGGCTCGCCGTCGATGAGCACCCGGCCGGAGTCCGGGCGCAGCTGGCCGGTCAGGATGCGGGCGAGCGTCGTTTTGCCCGCCCCGCTGTAGCCCTGCAGTCCGACGATCTCGCCGGCGTCGACGGTGAGGTTCACGTCCGTCATCAATTGTCGGCCAGGGAAGCCGAAGGAGACGTTTTCTGCGCTCAGGCTCATGTCACTCTCCCCAGAAGTCGTTGGCCGGCTGGGAACGCCACAGCGCGGCGGTGTAGTCGCTGAGCTCGCCGCTGAGATCCCCGGCGACGACGTCGACGACCGTCCCGGCGCGCATCACGGCGATGCGGTCGGCGATCTGCACGGCGGAGACCATGTCGTGGGTGATGAACAACACGGCGGCGCCGCGGGCGCGCAGTTCGCGGAAGTAATCCAGGACTTGTGCGGTCGCGGCCGGGTCCAGGCCCGGGGTCGGTTCGTCGGCGATGAGCAGGCGGGTGTCCTCGGAGACGCTGGTGGCCAGGCTAACCCGGCGCAGCATGCCGCCGGAGAGCTCGTGGGGGAATTTCTCGAGGACGTCTTCGCCGAGCCCGAAGCGCGCGATCTTTTCCGCGGCCCCTCCCCCGTCGAGGCCGACGAAGGTTCCGATTTTCATGGTCGGATCGAAGTGGGTGACTCCCTGCGGGATAAACCGCAGCCCGGTCAGGTCCCCGCGCACTTCCCCGTGGACGTGGGCGTTGACGGGCATGAGCCCTAAGATCGCGTCGGCGAGCAGGGACTTGCCGGCGCCAGATTCGCCGACGACGGCCAGGATCTCCCCGGCCGCAAGGTCTAAGTTCACGTCGCGCAGCGGGGTGACGTGGGCACGGGAGAACGGGCCGTCGTACTGGTGAAACGACACCCCGACGTCGCGGATGGCGAGCACTGTCATGGTCTTGTCTCCTATTCGTGCCGGCTCGCCGGCGAGAGCAGCTGGCGCAGACGGTCGCCGCAGGCGTCGAGAAGCGTGGCCAGCGCGACCAGCAGGACGATCGGCCCGAGCACCAGCCACCATTGCCCGGTGGACAAAAAGCGCAGCCCTTCGCTGAGGATGATGCCCAGCGACGGGGTGGTCGGCTCCAGTCCGAAGCCGATGAAGGTCAGCGCCGATTCGTGCAGGATCGAGTGCGGGAACATCAGGACGAAGCCGACGATCAGGTGCGGGGCGATCGCCGGGCAGATGTGGTGCCACGCCACCCACCAGGCGCCGCGGCCGCGGGCACGGGAGACCGCCACGTAGGGCTCTTCGCGGACTTTGAGGATCTCAGCGCGCAGCAACCGGGCCAGCGGCGGCCACTGGGTCAGGCTGACCGCCAGGATGACCCCGGGCACCCCGCCGCCGACGGCGAAGGCGATGAGCAGGGAGGCGATGATCTGCGGCAACCCGATGGTCACGTCCACCAGCCAGCCGACCGCCCGGTCCATCCATTTCGGCCCCATGGCCGCGGCCAGGGCAAATAACGCCGACAGCACAGTGGAGACCAGCGCCATCGCCAGGCCGAGCAGCAGGCTCAGCGCCATGCCTTTCATGGTGCGGGCGAACATGTCGCGGCCCAGCCAGTCGGTGCCCAACGGCATGTGCCAACTGGGCTCGAGGTTGCGTTGGCCTGAGGTCGGCCGCACGGCGGAGTCAGGGTAAGCGGCGGCGCTGATCAGGATCACCGCGATCAATACGGCGGCGAGGGCGGCCAGGATCAGCAACCGGACCCGGTTATTGCGGACCCGGAGCATAGGCCACCTCCCCGCGGGCGACGGTGCGCGCGCCGTCGCCTTCCTGCGCCGCGACGCTGCGGCGCACCCGCGGCTCCAGGGCCACGGCGATGACGTCGGCGCAGAAGTTCCCCACGAACACCAGCACGGCCGCGATCAGGACGCCGCCGAGCAGCAGCGGGACGTCGCTGTCCAGGCCGGCTTGCGTGATGACGGAGCCGAGCCCGTGGTAGGAGAAGACCACCTCGGCCAGGGCGGCGCCGCTGATCAGAGAGGACAGCGTGGTGAACTGCAGCATGACCGCGGGCAAGAGCGTGTTGCGGATGCCGTGGCGCCGGATCACCGTCCACGTGCCCATTCCGCGGGCACGGGCGAAACGCGCCACGTCCGATTCCATGAACTCCCCCATGGCCTGGCGGGTGTGCACGGTGACATTGGCGACGCCCACGATGGCCACCGTGATCGCCGGAAGCACGGCGTGGCGCAGGCGGTCGCCGAAGGTGACGTCCTCGCGCAGCATGCCCAACGGCTGCGACAGGCCGATCGGCGCCCAGCCTAATTGGACGGCGAAGATCAACATCAGCACCAGCCCGACGACGAAGGTCGGGGTGGAGGTCAGCACGTAGCAGACCAGCACGATCACGCGGTCCAGGACGCTGCCGCGGGTGGCGCCGGCGAGCACGCCCAGTCCGTAACCGAGGACGGCGGAGAGCACCCACGCCATCGCCATCAGCAGCAAGGAATTGCCCACGGCGGTGGCCAGGATGTCGGTGACCTCCGCGCGGTGGATGTGACTGACGCCGAAGTCGCCGGTGAGCACCCCGCCCAGCCAGCCGAAGTAGCGCTCCCACCAGGGCAGGTCCTGCCCCCACAGTTCGGCGATGCGGGCGACCTGTTCGTCGCTGACCCCGCGCATGGAGGCCACGTACTGCCCCACCGGGTCGAGCGGGGAGAACTCGACCAAGAGGAAGGCGAGGAAGGTGATGCTCAGCAGCAGTCCGGCCATGCGGGCCAGCGTGAGGGTCAGTCGTTTCAGGACCACTCCTCCACGTTCATGAAGATCTGCAGCCCGTGGCCGTGGCCGTGCATGATCTGCTCACCGATGTCGACGTGGTCGGCGACGTAGTACAGGTGGTCGCGGCGCAGCAGCCACAGCATGGAGACGTCGCCGTGGTCCGGGTGGGCGGAAGCCCCGGCCTCTTGGGCGGCCTGCCACCGCGGCAGGGACTCCTCGAAGGACTCGGCGGCGCGGGCGGCGTCGATGTGCTCGTCGACCTCCGGGTTCGAGTAGTTGGGCAGGTTGTTGTAGCTCACGCCGATGGAGTCGGAGGAGTAGCTGTCGTAGAGCTCCTTCGGGCTGAGCGAACCGAGGGCGAAGACGACCGCCTTGGTCTTGCCTTCTTCGTAGACGTCGTCCCAGGTCACGCCTTCGGGTTCGAAGCGGATGCCCAGTTCCTCGGCCTGGACGGCGACAGATTCGGCCAGGTCGACGCGGACCTGGTCGTTGGTGGTGTACATCAGCGGGATGACGGCCTCGACGCCGTCTTTGTCCACGGTGCCGTCACCGTTGGAGTCGCTCCAGCCGGCTTCTTCCAGGATGCGCTGCGCGTCGTCGACGCGGGCGTCGTCGAAGACGACCTTGTCGGTGAACCAGGGCAGGCCGTCGGCCACGGAGTAGGCGGGTTCGCCGTACTGGGAGACCACCAGGTCGGACAGGCCCGTACGGTCCAGGCCGACGGTGAGCGCTTCGCGGATGGCGGGGTCGGCGGTGACGTCGTTGCCGACCTCGACCTCCTGGCCCATGGTTTCCCCGGCGCCCCCGGCCGGCTCGGTGGGCAGGGTCAGGGCAAGGGTGTCCACGGACTCCAGGTCGTGCAGCGTCATGCCCTCGATCTGGCGGTCGGCGTTGTTGTGGGAGACCGTCGCGATGTCGACGCGGCCCGCGCCGGCTGCCGCCAGGCCCGCTTCCTCGTCGGAGAGCACGAAAGTCAGTTCCTGGTAAGCCAGGTCGTGCGGGTAGTGCGGGTTGGCCTCCATGAGGACCTGCTCGCCCTGCTGGTGTTCGACGATGCGGTATGGGCCGGAGGCGACCGGGTCGGCGGAGTAGTCCTCGTCGTAATGGTGGGCTGGCACGATGCCGATCTGTGCGGTCATCGGCCCGAAGAGGGTGTCCGGCCTCTCGAGCTCCACGACGACGGTGTGCTCGCCCTCGGCGCGGATCTCGCGTAAGTTGCTCAAGTCGAAGTTGGTGCCGTCTTCTTTGAGCATCTCGTAGGTGAACACGACGTCTTCGGCGGTGACCGCCTCGCCGTCGGAGAAGGTGTATTCCGGATTTAGTTCGAAAGTCCAGGTGGTTCCCTCCTGGGTGAAGGAGTCGGCGAGTTGGCCGACCATCTCCATGTCCTCGTCCCAGCTCAGCAGGGACGAATGCAGGACGGCGTGCTCGTTGTGCTGGCCCCAGCCTTTGGCGGGGTCGAACTCGCTTTCCGTGATGTCGCCGACGGCCAGGACCAGGCTGTCTTCGGGCCGGTCGGCGGCGGTGCCGGCGGCGCCGTTCGAATCCGTAGAGTCGGCGCAGGCGGT
Organism: uncultured Corynebacterium sp.; assembly: GCA_945631445.1. GTDB lineage: Bacteria > Actinomycetota > Actinomycetes > Mycobacteriales > Mycobacteriaceae > Corynebacterium. Next base: position 19,088 of record CALZCR010000004.1, read on the forward strand.
CAACGTCAGTGCACAGACGGCGGTGAGGCCGGCGAGCGTGCGGGCAGATCGACTCATGCTGAAAATCCTTAAGGGAATGTTGTCATTAATCATCCGCCACAGTAACACTCAAACAACTGATTGACTATCAAAACGGTGAGAGCTTCCTCACCCGCCGCAGTCCGCGCGAAGCCCAGCCGAGTGTAGGTGCACCACACCCCTCGCGCTGGGTCCCCGTCCTTCGGAAGGACTAGAGTGATAAAGAACATCTGTCACTGTTTCCGCGTTAGAAAGCTGTGTGCGCCGTGGCCATCGACTACGATCCCAACCCCCAATACCAGGAGTACGCCCATCCGGAACACGTCGTCTCCGCCGCCTGGCTCTCCGCCCATCTCGGCGCGCCCGGCTTAAAGGTCGTCGAATCCAACGAAGATTCCCTCCTCTACAACATCGGCCATATCCCGGGCGCCGTGCGCATCGACTGGCAAAAAGACCTCAACGACCAGGTCAGCCGCGACTTCATCGACGGCGAGGCCTTCGCCGCACTGATGACCGACAAGGGCATCGCCCGCGACGACACCGTCGTCATCTACGGCGACAAGGCCAACTGGTGGGCCTGCTACA
>CALZCR010000005.1 GCA_945631445.1 uncultured Corynebacterium sp.
CCGCAGTACGCCGGCTCCGCACTCGAGGTGCTCAACGTCGAGCGCGACCGCTCGGTCGTCTTCGCCGAAGACGCCGTGGCCAAGCCGAGCGCAGACGTCGACGAGGGCGCCGAGGAGGCGGGCGAGGTCGACGTCCCCGCCGAGGTCACCGATCAGGCGGACGACCCCGCGCCGACCCCGGCGGCGGTGGCCTCCGCCCCGGTCGGCGAGCGCCCCGCCGACCTCGAGTACGGCGCCGCCGACGCCTTAGAGCTGCTCGTCGCCGTGTGGACCAAGGTCCGCCCGGACCAGATCGGCGCCGCCGACACCATCGAATCGTTGGTCGAAGGCGTCTCCTCCCGCCGCAACCAGGTCCTGCTGGATCTGGGCAACGAGTTCGGCACCGGCTCCATCGACGGCGCCGCCGACGCCCCTTTCTCGGAGCTCTCGGCCACCATCGTCACCATGGCCCGTGGCTACGGCGCCTTCGGCCCCGTGCTCACCGAATCCGTCGCCGACTCCCTGCGTCGGGTCACCGGCCCAACCGGCAAGAAACCCGGCCACATCGCCGAGCGCGTCACCGGGCACTGGCAGCTGGGCCAGGGCTGGGTCGACCACACTATCGCCGCCCTAGTCATGGGCACCCGCGACGGCGCCTCCCTGCGCGGCGGGGACCTGGCGACCCTGCAGCCGGCCGCCCCGGCCAGCGCCGCCGAGCTGGACACGCTCATCGACGCCGCCGTGCAGTCGGTGGCCACCACCCACGGAATGCAAGTCGCCCCACCGGCTGCCGGTGGCTCCGCCGGGGGAGTGGTCGACTCCGCGGCCTTAGGCGAGTTCGCCGAGCAGGTCACCGGCGCCGACGGCGTCCTGGCCACCACCGCCCGCGACCTGCTCAAAGCGCTCGGCCTGGATCAGCCCGCATCCGCCTCCTTCGACGCGGCCGACGACAACGCCGAGCTCTTCGACCTGGTCTCCCGCGAGCTGGGCTCCGACTGGCCGCGCCAGGTCGCCCCGCGCTTTAACGCCGACGAGGCGGTGCTGCTCGACGACCGCTGGGCTTCCGCCCGCGAGGACGTCACCCGCGCGGGCCTCGGCCAGATCGACCCGGTCGCACTCGACGTCACCGGCGCGGGCGAGGAAGTCGCCCGCCAGGCCGAACACTTCGAGCTGGCCGAACTGGCCGCCCAGGCCCGCGACACCGCGGCCCTGGAGTTCGCCGAAGACATCGCCGTGGTCACCGGCGCCTCCCCGAACTCGATCGCCGCGGCGGTCGTCGGCGATCTGCTCGCCGGAGGCGCGACCGTCGTGGTCACCACCTCCAACCTGGGGCATCAACGCCTGGAGTTCTACAAGGAGCTCTACCGCACCCACGCCCGCGGCCGCGCCGCCCTGTGGATCGTCCCGGCGAATCTCAGCGCCTACACCGACCTCGATGCGCTGATCGCCTGGATCGGCCAGCAGCAGACCGTCACCGTCGGCGCGGAGGCCAAGGTGGTCAAACCCGCCATGGTGCCGAGCCTGCTGTTCCCGTTCGCGGCCCCGCGCGTGACCGGTTCGCTGGCCGACGCCGGCGGCGCCGCCGAAACCCAGATGCGCCTGCTGCTGTGGTCCGTCGAGCGTCTCATCGCCGGCCTGTCCGCCCTCGGCGCCGACACCCACCTCGGCCATCGCCTGCACGTCGTGTTGCCGGGCTCGCCCAACCGCGGCCGCTTCGGCGGCGACGGCGCCTACGGCGAAGCCAAGGCCGCCCTGGATGCGGTGGTCACCCGCTGGCACGCCGAACCCGTCTGGGGCGAGCGCACCAGCCTGGTGCACGCCCTGATCGGCTGGGTGCGCGGCACCGGGCTGATGGGCGGCAACGACCCGCTGGTCGAGGCCGTCGAAGCCAAGGGCGTGACCACCTATTCCACCGAGGAGATCGCCGAACGTCTGATCAGCCAGGCCAGCGCCCAGGTGCGTTCCGAGGCCGCGTCCGCGCCGGTCACCGCGGACTTCACCGGCGGACTCGGCGAGGCGGACATCAACCTCGCCGAGCTGGCAGCCAACCGGCCGCAGACGGATGACGGCCAAGCCGCGGACGCCGAGCGTAAGCTGCCGGCCCTGCCGAGCCCGTACCGCCGCATCGAGTGGACGGACGCGGACTTCGGCAAGGTCGAGCAGAGACTCGAGGACATGGTCGTCATCGTCGGCGGCGGGGAACTCGGCCCCTACGGCACCTCCCGCACGCGTTTCGACGCCGAACTCACCGGCGACCTCACCGCCGCCGGCGTCACCGAACTGGCCTGGAACATGGGCCTGATCTCGGCGGCGGACGACGGCACCTTCCTCGACGTCGACGGCGCCGACATCGCCGAAGAAGAGATCTACGAGCGCTACCACGACGAGGTGCTGGCCGGCGTCGGCATCCGCCGCTACGACGACGCGGTCGGCCTCGTCGACAACCTCGCGCCCGAGCTGACCACCGTCTACCTCGAGCACGACCTGACCTTCCAGGTCTCCGACGCCGCCACCGCCCGCAGCTTCATCGATTCGGACCCCGAGCACACCACCGCGGTCGCCGCCGACGACGGCGAGTGGAGTATCACCCGCACCGCCGGCGCCCCGGTCTCCGTGCCGCGGCGCATGGCGATGTCGCGCTTTGTCGGCGGGCAGGTGCCCGCCGGCTTCGACCCGTCGGTCTACGGCGTCCCGGCCGACATGCTCGAGAGCATCGACCGGGTCGCGGTGTGGAACCTCGTCTGCACCGTCGAGGCGTTCCTCTCCGCCGGCTTCACGCCCGCGGAGCTGCTCTCGGCCGTGCACCCGGCGCGCGTGTCCTCCACGATGGGCACGGGCATGGGCGGCACCGGGTCGATCCGTGGCATGTACGTCGACCGTCTGCTCAACGAGCCGCGCGCCAACGACATCTTGCAGGAGGCGCTGCCGAACGTGGTGGCCGCGCACGTCATGCAGTCCTATGTGGGCGGTTACGGCCAGATGATCCACCCGGTCGCGGCGTGCGCCACCGCGGCGGTCTCCGTGGAGGAGGGCGTGGACAAGATCCGGCTGGGCAAGGCCGACGCGGTGGTGGCCGGCGGCATCGACGACCTGTCCGTCGAGGGCATCGAGGGCTTCGGCAACATGAACGCCACCGCTGATTCCGCCGAGATGGAGGCCAAGGGCATCGAGCACCGCTACTTCTCGCGGGCGAACGATCGCCGCCGCGGCGGTTTCGTCGAGGCCGAGGGCGGCGGCACGCTGTTGCTGCTGCGCGGGTCGTTGGCCTATGAGCTGGGGCTGCCGGTGTTGGGAGTGGTCGGTTTCGCGGAGTCCTTCGCGGACGGCGCGCACACCTCCATCCCGGCGCCGGGTCTGGGTGCGCTGTCCGCGGCCCGCGGCGGCATGGATTCGCGCCTGGCGCGGGCGCTGGCGGAGTTGGACGTCACCCCGGACGACGTGTCGATCGTGTCCAAGCACGACACCTCGACCAACGCCAACGACCCGAACGAGTCGGATCTGCATCACCGCATCGCGGCGGCCACCGGCCGTGACGCCGGCAAGCCGTTGTACGTGATTTCGCAGAAGTCGCTGACCGGCCACTCCAAGGGCGGTGCGGCGGCGTTCCAGGCGGTCGGCCTGACGCAGGTGCTGCGCTCCGGTCTGGTGCCGGCGAACCGCTCGCTGGACTGCGTCGACCCGGCGCTGCGTGAGCACGGCGAGATGGTCTGGCTGCGCAAACCGCTGGATCTGCGTTCGGCGGCGCCGAAGGCCGGTGTGCTCACCTCCCTCGGGTTCGGCCACGTCTCTGCGCTGGTGGCGATCGTGCACCCGGGCGCCTTCTTGGCCGCGGTGCGCGCCGAGCACGGTGAGCGGGCCGCCCGTGATTGGCAGGCTTCCGCCGAGCGGCGGGAGAAGGCCGGACTGCGTCGGGTGTCCCGCGCGATCCTGGGCCGGGAGGCGCTGTATGAGCGTCCGGTGGAGCGAAACCTCGGCGGTGGCGGCGCCGCGGCCAAGGAGCGGGAGGCCGCGGTGCTGCTCGATGAGCGCGCCCGGCTGGTGGACGGTGTGCTGCAGCCGGAGGAGTGATTCGGCTGATGTGCTGCACAGATGGGGCGGACTGAGGGCCGTTGTTCCGCCCCTGCTGTGCGCCGACAGAAAGCAATGTCGCTGAGGGCTGGCGCTAAGAATAGATCTGTGGCATAGTGGTTCTTGGTCGCGGTTTCTGTGCGCAGTGTCTAGGCGCTCGCAGGAGATATACGACGCGAGCGCTCGGTTTTCTTCACCCACGCAGTAACTGCAGAGGTTGATGGTCGCCGAGAGTTTCAAACGACCCGGGTATCAGTGAATCATGCTGATGCACGTAGCAACGCCTCATCAGGAATTAGGTAATACATATGGCACAGGGAACTGTGAAGTGGTTCAACGGCGAAAAGGGCTTCGGCTTCATCGAGCCTTCCGACGGATCCGCTGACGTCTTCGTCCACTACTCCGAGATCCAGGGCAGCGGCTTCCGCAACCTGGACGAGGGCCAGCAGGTTGAGTTCGAGGTCGGCGAGGGCGCCAAGGGCCCACAGGCCCAGCAGGTTCGCCCGCTGTAAGCTCACCGCTTGCTAACAGAATGACCGCCGCACCTTCGGGTGCGGCGGTTTTCTCGTTCTCAGGCCAGGGATTTCTCCCCCAGGGACATAAGTACAAGGGATTCGGCGAGACGAGCGTCTCCTGGCTCTGGTTCATCTCGATCGTGCCCGGCCCCGGGCACGGGACAACCGTGCCAGAATAGGCAACCATGATCGGCATCGACATCGTCCACGTCCCCGCGTTCGCCGGACAACTGGCCACCCCGGGCAGCACCTTCCAGAACGTCTTCACCGCCCTAGAGCTGCGCGTCGCCAGCACCAAACCAGACCGGGCGGCGCACCTGGCCGGCCGCTGGGCGGCGAAGGAGTCGTTCATCAAGGCATGGTCGCAGTCGATCTACGGACGCCCGCCGCTGATCGGCATGGACTCGGTGGACTTCTCCGAAATTGAGGTCCGCCCTGACCGGTGGGGGCGGGTGGCGCTGTTTCTCAGCGGGGTCGTCGCCCAGCAGGCGGGCGACCCGCAGACGCACCTGAACATCTCCCACGACGGGGACTACGCCGTCGCGGTGTGTCAGTTCGTGGCGACCGCGAACAAGTAGGCCACCAACATGCGCTTGACCTCGTTGACCACGGAGTTGAAATACTCTTCGCCGCGCTCGTGCAGATCGCGCACGGCGTAGTTGAGCATCGACGACACCGTGTGCACCAAAAACCCGGCCAGGCGGCGCCGGTCGGCGTAGGCGGCGGTGCGGTTGAGCGGGCGCAGGATGTCGGCGATGATCTCGATGACCTCGCGTTCGGTGTGCGCGCCGGTGTGCCGGGTGGACGGGGTCGACTGCATGGCGTGCCAGACGGCGCGCCGGGAGGGATCCTCGCGCCACATCTTGGCCAGGTGGTCGATGAACTCGGAGAGGATCTCCGGCCACTGCAGGGCGGGCACCTGGCGGGAGAAGCGGTGCAGCTCGTTGACCGCCTGCGCGGTGTCGACCCGGTCCAGTTCACAGATCAGCGAGTATTTGTTCGCGAAGAACTGGTAGATCGTGCCGATGGGCACCTCGGCGCGCTTGGCCACTTCGTCGAAGGTGAAGGACTCGAACCCGACGTCGACGAGCACGCTTCTCGACGCCTGGAGGATCCGGTCGAAGCGCTCCCGGCTGCGGGCCTGCGCGGGCCGGCGCCGCGGAAGGAGCAGTTCGTCGTCCATGCCGATTACGCCGCGATGTCCCTCAGGATGCGGGCGACGTGGCCGGTGGCCTTGACGTTGTACTTGGCTAGGGCGACCTTGCCCTCTTCGTCGATCAGCAGGGTGGAGCGGATGACGCCTTGCACGACCCTGCCGTAGTTCTTCTTCTCGCCGAAGGCGCCCCAGGCGGTCATGACGGACTTGTCCTCGTCGGAGAGCAGGGGGAAGTTGAGGTCCTGGTCGGCCTTGAACTTGGCCAGCTTGTCCACCGGATCCGGGGAAATGCCGAGGACGTCGATGCCCAGATCACCCAGGGCGGCGAGGTTGTCGCGGAAATCGCAGGCTTGGGTGGTGCAGCCGGGGGTGGCAGCCTTGGGGTAGAAATACACGAGCACCTTGCGGCCCGCGTAGTCGGACAAGGAGACGGTGTTTCCGGCGTCGTCCGTGAGCGAGAAGGCGGGGGCGGTGTCACCGACGGTCAGGCGTGCTGCTTCATTCATGCCGTCCACCTTAGCCTGTCAGCCGTTGCCGTCATGTGGGGGCGTGAACGATTACACTGGCTGTGAGCTTCAGACGAAAAGACGATTCACTAGGGAGAATAATCCGTGGCACGCAACATTGACGAGATTCAGCGCGACATCGCCCGCAGCCGTTCGCAGCTGGCCAACACCTTGGACGAGCTGGCCAACCGCACCAAGCCCGCCAACCTGGCGGAGGACGCCAAGCAGGGCGTGGTCAGCAAGCTGCAGGACCCGACGGTCCAAAAGGTGCTCGCCGGCATCGGCGTCGCCGTCGCCGGCGTCATCGCCTTGAGCGTGGCCCGCGGCCGCAAGCGCAAGAACGACATCAAGGAAATCCAGAAGATGCTCGCGGAGCGCTCCTTCTAGCGCGGCCTACACTAGCTCGGCGCCGGCTTTCTCCATCTCCTCGAAGGCTTTGTCGCCGCGGGCGTTGTCCACGGCGGCGCACATGCCGGTGAGGATGCGCACCGTGAAGCCTTCCTGCAGGGCGTCCAGGGCGGTTGCGCGGACGCAGTGGTCGGTGGCGATGCCCACCACGTCCAGGGACTCGACGTCGCGTTCGCGCAGCCACGCGGCCAGGCCCGTGCCGTCGGCCTTGCCCTCGAAACCGGAATAGGCGGCCTCGTATTCGCCCTTCCGGAAGTAGGCGTCGATGGGGGAATCCTGCAATGCCTCGTGCATCTGCGCTCCTTCGGTCTCGGCGACGCAGTGGCGCGGCCAGGAGTCCACGAAATCGGGGTTCTCGGAGAAGTGGGAGCCCGGATCGATGTGCCAGTCCTGGGTGGCCACGACGTGGGCGTAGGCGTTGACCTTGGCCAGGTCACCTTCCAGGTAGTGGCCGATGGCGGCGGCGACCTCGTTGCCGCGGGCGGTGCCCAGGCTGCCGCCGGGGCAGAAGTCGTTTTGAACGTCGACGATGATGAGTGCACGCATGAAAATCGGGACCATCCTTCAATCCGGGGACTATGGGGATGATCCCGATGGTAGTGCGCCGGCCGGTTAGTGGGAGCCGACCATGACGTCGGTGGACTTGATCACGGCCACGGCGTCCTCGCCTTCGACGAGGTCTAAGTCCTCGATGGCGGAATTGGTGATGTCGGCGGTGATGATCACGTTTTTGGCCACCTCGATCTTCACGATGCCGGTGACGAGGCCTTTTTCAATCGAGACGATGCGGCCGGTGAACTGGTTGCGGGCGGAGAGCCTCATTATCAGGTCCTTATTGATCGCTCATGCAGATGTCCTCGCCGATTCTAACGACGTTTTACTCGAGCGCACTGATCCAGGCGGCCGCGGCGGCGACGATCTCGTCGGGGGTGCCGGAAATGTCGAAGATCCGGCCGGTCTCGTCGGCGCCGAGGTGCTCCAGGGTGTCCAGCTGGGAGTCGAGCAGGCTGGGCGGCATGAAATGCCCCGGGCGATCCGTCATGCGTTCTTGCAGAAGCTCGGCGCTGCCGTGCACGTGGACGAACACGGCGCCGGGGGCGGCTTCGCGGATGGCGTCACGGTAGGAGCGCTTGAGCGCGCTGCACCCGATGATGCCGCCGGCGGGGTGCTCCGTGAGCCATTCGCCGACGAGCTTCAGCCACGGCCACCGGTCCTCATCGGTCAACGGCTCACCGGCGGCCATCTTGTCGATGTTGGACTGCGGGTGCAGGTCATCGCCGTCGTGGTACGGCAGGCCGATGCGGGCGCCGAGGAGATCACCGACCGTGGATTTACCGGAGCCGGAGACACCCATGACGACGATGTGGCGAGGGGATTGAGACATGGTCTTTTCTGCTTCCTTGTGCGTGAACGAATGCATGCGGTGCTGGTGGAGACGGACTCCCAAACCGGGGCCTGCGCCGGGGTACAGCCGCCCGGAGCGGAGGGTGTGGGAAGGCTCTAAGGCCGTGAGCAGCGGGCCGGTGTGCGGCCGGTATTCTTGCGGCCCGGCGTTCGGGGTGCTCACGCCCAGGTGGACGAGGGCGGCCCGGCCCACGGGAGAGACCCAGGGCGGGTTCCGGAATACGACGCTCGCCCCGTCCTCGGCGGCCTGGTCCGCGAGTGCGCGGGCCGCGGTGACGCCGCCGACCTCCGCCAGGGAAAACCGCCGGTCGGCGGGAAGCGCGCGGGGCAACTCGTCGTCCAGGACGGGGACGCTGGGGCGGAACGCGCCGCCGAGGAGTTCGTAGAGGGGGCGGCCCGCTTGCCGGGCCCGCAGATCCCACAGGGCGACGTCGACGGCCGCGTGCGCGGCCCGTGCGACCGCAGTGGCCGGAGGGCTGCGCTGCAGGCGCTGCTGCGCCTGCAGCGCAGGTGCGCCGACGAGGTCGGCGAGGCGACGGCGGAGATGGTCGGCGACGAGGAGTTCCCGTCCTCCCAGCGCAACGTCGCCGAGGCCGGTGGCGCCGTCGCCCGCCGTGAGCCGCAGCGTCAGGAAGCGCCGCTCGTCGGTGAAGACGAAGACGTCGGCGGCGACGATGGCGGCGGTCACGGTCTGAGCTCTCCTTGTCGGTGAATGAAAGTGTGCGGCGGCGTGGTCCACGCCAGCCCCTTCACTTAAGGTGCTACCTTATCGTCTCGGCTGGCGCCGGTCTAGACCAGTCCCCGCCAGAGGCACGGGCGCCCGCGGGGGAGACGGTCAACTTCCTGCTCAGCTGCGCGGCGGCACGTTCTCCGGGTACTTCGAGCGGTACATCTCCACGATCAGCTCGGCGACCTGCTTGTAGGTGGTCGAGGCGGTGTTGATGACCAGGTCGTATTCCTCGTCCACGTTCGGGTCCCACTTGTAGAGTTTCCGGCTCATCTCCGCGCGCAGGCGATCCTCGATCTCGCACTGCTCGGCCGCCTCGGAGGCGGACAACCCGGCCTTATACATGACGCGTTCGATGCGTTTGTCCAGCGGGGCGATCAGGCGCACGTGCAGCGTGCCGACGACCGGCCCCAGCACCAGGGCGCCGTTGCGCCCCAGCAGGACGCCGCCGTTTTCTGCGTCCGCGAGCACGCTCTTGGTGTTGTCCTGGGCGATCTGGTGGTTCGACGCGGTGTCCATGGCCGCGGCCATGTCCGTGTTCTGCGAACCGGAGTAGGACAGGTTGCGCATCCACCGGTTGAAGCCGGAGTCGGACAACAAGGTCGTGCGGTCCGCCTGCGCCAGCGTCTGCGAGCTGAATTGCTGCCCGATGTAGGGCACCTGGAGCAGCTCGGCGACCATCGGGCTGATGTCCGTGGCGCCGGAACCGCGTTGGCCGAAGATCGTGACGATCGGCGGGTTCGGGGTGCCCGGGCGGCGCATCAGCGTCGTGCGGCCGTCGCCCAGGTCCGCCTCGCCGACCAGGGTGCGCTCCGCGTCCACGCCCTTGGCTCCGGCGATGGCGTCTTGAGTGCGGCGTTGTGTCAGGTCTTCGACGACTTGCATGTGGGTGGTGCTGTCCAGGCGGTAGAACATCACGGAGATCATGGCGGCCAGCGCCAGGATCGCGGGGATGGCGCCGGTGGCCACGCGCAAGCCCATGGCCACGGTCGATCCTTCCAGGACCGCCACGCCGGCGGCGTAGCCGAAGATTCCGATCACGAAGCCGCCGACCCAGCCGCCGATGCCCTGGCCGACTTTGCGGGTGAACGAGAGGATGGAGTAGGAGCCGCCCTCGGAGCGGATGCCGGTCTTCCACTCGCCGTAGTCGACGGTGTCCGCCTGCATGGAAAACATCATCGCGTTCGAGCCGCCGACGCCCAGGCCGACGATGAACCAGGCGACCAGGGCGATGGATAAGGTGCCGCCGGGGATGAAGAAGATCATGGCGTAGCCGACCGCGGCCAACAAGGCGGCGAGCATGTAGCCGTTGCGTTTGCCGTAACGCCGCGTGATGGCCGGGGCGAAGGAGGCGAAGAAGATCATGCCGATGGTCTGCGCCAGCTGCAGGAAAGCGAAGTAGGCGGCGTTGCCGGTGATCGCGCGCACGTAGTACAAACCCACGGCGTTGAACACGAAGTTCGAGGTGAGAAACAGCAAAGCGGTGAGCAGCAGGATCTGCAGCGGGCGGTTCTGGCGCAGCATCTTGAAGGTCTGCCGGAAGGAAATGCGGCCGGCGGCGCGCGGGACGACTTCCCGGGAATTGGCGAAGCAGATCAGGTACAAGATGATCGCGATGACCGCCAAGACGATGCAGGTGATCATGAACTGCAGGCGGATGCCGTCGCCCTGGGTGTCCTCGAACTGCGGGGCGACGACCCAGGCCAGGGCGACCGACGCCAGCGACGAGGCGATGGCGCGGGAGCCGGAGAGCTTGGAGCGGTCCACCGGGTCTTGGGTCATCGCCGAGGCCAACGAGCCGTAGGGGATGTTGACGAAGGAGTACGCCAGCTGGAACAGCGCGTCGAAAATGAAGATCCAGGCGATCGCCGCGACCTCGTCCAACCCCGCCGGGGTGGAGAACAGCGCGACGAAGAAGACGGCCAGGGGCGCGGGACCGAAGAGCAGGTAGGGCCGCAGTCGACCCCACCGGCTGTTGGTCTTGTCGACGACGTTGCCGGCAATCAGGTCGGCGAAACCGGCCCAGATCTTCGTGACGCCGTAGATGGCGCCGGCCACGGCCGCGGACAACCCGACGATGTCGGTCATGTAGACCATCAAAAACATCGACGTCATCATGAACGACAGGTTGTTTCCGACGTCGCCGAGCGAATAGGTCAGCACCCGATGACTCGGCATGTTGCCCGCGGGCGCGGAGGCCTTCGGGGTAGTGGTGGTGGACACGGTTTCCTCCTCGGGGAAAACCAAGGGGAGGAGGTCGTGCCCGAGCGAGTCAGTCCGCCTCACTCCCCGTGGAGCTGCAATCAGTGATGTCTAGCTGTCTTTCCGGTCGTGAAAGCACATGGTGGGGGACACTTTCATTTAACCCCGCAAAGCGGCGACGTGGGTGCGGATCCGGTCGACGGCCTCCGCATCCCCCGCCAGCCCCAGATCGAGGGTGGTCACCAGCGCCGCCACCGGGTCATCCAACTGGCGGGCGCCGTCGAGTTCCATGGCGCGGGTGTCGGCGATCTCGTGGGAGGCGCCGTCGCGCAGCAGGAAAGCGATCCAACCCGCGATGGAGAAGGCCGCCGCGTCGCCCGTGCGCCCGGCGGCCAGCTCCGCCTTCATGATCGGCACCGCGCGCATGCGCTGCTTGGTGCCGCCGTCGACGGCGATCTGGGCGAGGTTGTGCCGGATGCGCGGATTCTCGAAACGCTCGATCAGGCTGGCCCGGTACTCCGGCACCTTCAGCTCCGGGGCGGTCAGGTGCCGCTCCGCCTCGTCCCAGAGGGCCTCGACGCGGGCACGGACCTGCTCGTCGCCGATGGCCTCGGCGACGGTGTCATGCCCGCGCAGCTGCCCGTAGTAGGCCATCAACGAGTGCGAACCGTTGAGCAGCCACAGCTTGCGGCGCTCGAAGTCCTCGATGTCGTCGACGAATTCCACGCCTGCGCGCTCCCACTCGGGCCGGCCCGCCGGGAACTCGCCCGCGATCACCCAGGAGGCGAAGGGTTCGGTGACCACGGGGGCGGCGTCTATGTGGCCGGTCTGCTTCTCGACGTCCGCGGCCAGCTGCTCGTCCGTGGCCGGGGTAATGCGGTCGATCGAGGTCGACGGGAAACTCACCTCGCTCTCGATCCACTCGGCCAGATCCGGGTTGAGCTCGCGGGCCAACCCGATGACCGACGCCTGGGTCAACCGGCCGTTGTCCGCGACGTTGTCGCAGCTCATGACCGCCACCGGGCCCGCGTCGCGCAAGCGGCGCGCCGCCAGGCCGAGCACCAGCTTGCCGGCCGCGGTGACCAGCGGTCGGTCAAAACCGAAGGGGTCGCCGACCGCCTCCTGCAGGGTCGCGGCGTCCGCCTGGACGTCGGGGCTGTCGACGTCGAGGGAGCCGTCGTCACGCAAGTGGTAGCCGGCCTCCGTGACGGTGAGGGTGACCACCGCGATCTGCGGATCGCTGAGCAGGTCCACCAGCCGGGTGGTGTTCGCCGCGTACGCCGGTTCGACCAGGGAGGTGATCAGCTCGTAGTCGTCGCCGGCGCCGGAGCGGGTGACCAAGGTGAACAACCCGTCCTGGTCTCCCAGGATATTCGCCATCCGGGGGCTGCGGCCGGTGAAAGACGCGTAGCCCCACCGCGGGTTGTCCGGATCCTGCTCGGACTGCTGGGTGTACCAGACCTGGTGCGCGCGGTGGAAAGCGCCCAGCCCCAAGTGCACCAGGCGGATCGGCGGGGTCGGGGTGTCTTTGGTGCGGGTCAATGCGTTGGTGTCGGTGCTCATAGCTTGAAAACCCTCCTCGGGGAAGCGTCGATCAAATCGACGATGACGTCGGCGGCGCGGTCCTCGGTCAACCGGTGCTCGGCGACCAGGCGGGCCAGGTAACCGGCCTCCACGCGGCGCGAGGTGTTGTGGCGCGCCGGGATGGAGCAGTAGGCCCGGGTGTCGTCGATGAATCCGGAGTAGCGGGAGAAACCGGTGGTGCCGGTGGTGTAGGAGCGGAAGCGGCTCATGGCGTCGATCTCGTCGATGAACCACCACGGCGCGCCCGCGTAGACGGACGGATAGTAGCCGGCCAGCGGGGCGATTTCGCGGGAAAAGGTGGTTTCGTCGATGGTGAAGACGACGAAGTGGAAGTCCTTGTTCTCGCCGAAGTCGCTGAGCAGCGGCTGCAGCGAGCGGGTGAACTCCATCTGGAACGGGATGTCGTGGCCGACGTCGGCGCCGAACTTCTTAAAGGCGCTGGTGGAGTGGTTGCGGTACACGCCCGGGTGCAGGGTCATGACCAGGCCGTCGTCCTGGCTCATCTCCGCGAAGCGGTAGGTCATGTTCGCCTCGAAGGCCAGGGCTTCTTCGAAGGTGGCCTCGCCGCGCATCCCTTTGTCCAGCAGACGCTGGGCCTCGGCGTCGCTCAGCGGGGTGGTCGCCGCGTCGTGGGTGCCGTGGTCGGAGGAGGTGGCGCCGTGGTCGAGGAAGTATTGGCGGCGGTTGCGCATCGCGGCCAGATACCCCTGGTAGCCGGTCTGGCCGTCGCCGGCGACCTCGATGAGCTTGGCCACGTTGTCGGCGAACTCCGGTTTGTACATTTTGGTGTAGGCGTCCGGGCGGAAAGTCGGCAGCACGCGCGGGGTAAACGTCGGGTCTTCGGCCAACGCCTTGTGGTGCGCCAGATCGTCCAGCGGGTCGTCGGTGGTGGCCAGCACCTCGAGGTTGAAGTCCTCGGCCAGGGCGCGCGGGCGGAAATCCGGGCGGGCGAGGATCTCAGTGAGCTCGTCGTAGATGGCGTCGGCGTTGTCCGCGGAGATGCGGTCCGGGTTGATCTGGAAGACGTGCTCGAATTCCTGCTCCACCCAGTAACCGGTGGCGGTGCCGGCGTAGAGGTGCCAGTGCGAGCAGAAGATCCGCCACGCCTGGCGCGGGTCGGCCTCGTGGCCGCCGACGCCCAGGTCGGCCAGATCCACGCCGGCGGTGTGTAGCACGCGGGTCAGGTAATGGTCGGGGCTGATCAACAGCGCCGTGGGGTTGGGGAAAGGCTCGTCGGCGGTGAACATCGCCGGATCCAGGTGCCCGTGCGGGGAGATGATCGGCAGATCCTCCACGTGCGCGAGCAATCGGCGGGCGATGTCGCGGGTGCTGGGATCCGCGGGCAACAGGCGGTCTGGGTGAGCTGCGTGTGAAGTACTCATATTCCCATTCAAGTCGCAGTGACCGGCACAGCACAATGAGTTGCATGAAATTGCCGTCACCTTCCGCACGTGGGGCAGCGACTCCTGCCCCGGGCGGGGCCACGGCCCTGCGCGGGGCGTACCCGGAGGGCGGGGTGCAGGCGCCCACGGCGATCGGCGACTACACCACCGGCGAGCACCGCATCATCGTCCGCACCATCTCCCTGCCAGAACAATCGGAGCTGCACCTGGAGGACAGCTTCGCCGAGATCGCCGGCGCCTGCGACGGCCAGACGTTGAGCGGCGCCGACGGCGAGGGGCTGACCCTCACCGCGCTCGACGACGACGCCACCGCCGGTTTCCATCAGTCCGTCACTGCCTCCTCCCCGCTGTGGGAAGAAGTGATGGCCGAGCTGCTCGCGATGATGGACACGCACAGAGTCGTGTCCCAGGACGGCAACAACGTGGTCGAGGTCATGGGGGTCAACCTGTCGGAGACCGAGGCCCGCGACGTCCTGAAGGCACAGGAAACCAAGCTCGCCGAGACCGCCGCCGCGCGCTGACCCGCCGCCGCGCCCGGCGGTCCGGGGAGAATCCAGCCCCTTCGCAGCCGTCGTGCCGGTGCGACAGCGCGACGACCCTCTCCTCTAAGTCGTCGGCGCTGCCCCTCGACCAGGTTTAAAGCCCTACGCCCAGTCCGACACCGAGTCGATGAGCACCGCCCGCATCTGCGCCTGCCATCTCGGACCCCACGTCAGACGGCGCACGCCCAGCGACCGCAACGTCTCCCGGTCGGCCGGGGCGTCGTCGACGGGGTCGACAGTGACGTTGACCGGCACGTCGGTGGAGGCGACGAGACGGCGGATCAGATCTGGCTGGGTGGCGGCGACCGGGTACACCGCGCGGGCGCCGGCCTCCACCATCGCCTGGATGCGGCGGGTGGCCTCGCCCTCCGGATCCTCGAACTCCGCGGTGCCGTGCTTCAGGGCGTCGGTGCGACCGTTGATGACCAGCTCCACCTCCTGCCGGTCCGCCTCCGCGCGCACGGCGGCGATGTAGTCGGCGTGTTCGGTCAGGGTGCGCACGCGCTTGCCCTCGCGGTGGACGGTGTCCTCGATGTTCAGGCCCACGGCGCCGACGGCGATGACCTGACGGGCCAACTCCGCGCCCGGCAACCCGTAGCCGGACTCCACGTCGACGGAGACCGGGACGTCCACGGAATCGACGATGCGACGCGTGATCGCCAGATACTGGCCGAAGTCCATGGCCTCCCCGTCCTCGGCGCCGATGGCGTCGGCCACCGGGTGCGAACCGATGGTCAGCCCCTTGAAACCGGCGTCGACGCACAACCGGGCGCTCCAGACGTCCCACACGGTGGGCAACACCAGCATTTCGCCGGAGGTGTGGGCGGCGGCGAAATCCTTGGCTAGTTCACGATTGACGGTCATGATGGGCATCCTCCTGGAATACGGCGTGCATGGCGGGACTGGGAAAAACGTCCCTCACTCATCCATCGTGGCAGAACACGCCCGCCGGGTGGAGGACTCCCGCACGATCAACCGCGCGGGCAGCACCCGCGGCTTCGACAACGGGCTGTCCAACCCGCGGGCCAGCGCCATGACGTTGGCGGCGGCGACACGCCCGACGGCGCGCAGGGGACCCGAGTCCGTCGTCAAGGAAGGACGGTGCACCCCGGCCAGGTCTGTGTCGTCGAACCCGACGATCAACAGATCTTCCGGCGCAGTCACCCCGGCGCGCCGGGCCTGGTCGAGGAAGCCGACCGCGACTAAGTCGTTGAAGCAGATCACCGCGTCCGTCGGCTGGGTCCGCCACACTTCGAAGGCCCGGCGTCCGCCGCGGATGGTGGGCTGGTCCACGTGCCGTTGGCGCACGGTCATGCGCGTCAGTTGTTGGGCTTGTTCCGCCGACAGGGCGGCGGCCCGAGTGAGCACCGTGGGGCTGTCGGCGGGGTCGGTGGCGCCCGCCACGTCCAGCAGCGCCCGCCAGCGCACCGCGTCCGACCAGGAGTCGGCGGGGCCGGACAGGTAGGTGATCGAGCGGGCGCCTTGGTCGTGGAGGTGCGCCGCCGCGCGGACCATGCCGTCGTAGTCGTCGACCAGCACGCTCGGCACGCCGGGCACGGGCCGGTTGACGGACACGGTGGGCACGCGCCGCGCGATCTTTTGGATTTCCCCGCCGCTCAACCGGGTAGAGACCAGGATCAGGCCGTCGACCAGCGGGATCATTCTTTCAATGGCGGCGTGGGTTCGGGGCACGGATTCTTGGACGTCGGCGGTGAGCACCACCATGTCGCCGACGCGGGCGGCGTGTTCCGCTCCGTGCCACACCTCTTGGAAGAAGGGGTTGGCCATGTCGGCGAGCACGAGTCCGAGGGTGTTGGTCGCCGGGTTGGGTTTGGGGCGGGTGTCCAGGCGGCGGCCGTAGCCGAGTTCTTCCGCGGCGTCCCGGATTGCGGCGGCGGTGCGGCCGGAAACCCGGTCGGGCCGGCTGAAGGCCCGCGACACGGTCGAGGCGGACACCCCGGCCCGGTGGGCGACGTCGTAGATGGTCACGGGTGAGGACGTGGGTGGGGCTGGCCGCGGGTTCGACTCCGACATGACCCTGAGGGTAGTGCTCGGCGGCGAGGCCGGGGCCTTTAGCGGTAGTGTGCGGGCATTGACCGGACAGCTATTTTCAGGGAGGACTGAACGCGCGTGCACAACTTGATCGCCGACTACTTGGAGGAGATCCTTGACGAGGTCCGGGACCACGCGGCCGGGGAGATCCCGACCTACATCAGTTCCCTGACCAAGGCGGACCCGGAGTGGCTGGGCATCGCCATGTGCACCACCTCCGGGCGCGTCTACGAGGCGGGCGACACTGATGTCTCGTTCACGATCCAGTCGGTGTCCAAGCCCTTCATCTATGCTCTGGCCCTCCAGGAGTGCGGGTTGGAGCGGGTGCTGGACGTCGCGGGGATGGAGCCCTCCGGTGAGGCGTTCAATGAGCTCTCCCTCCGGGAGGAGGACAAACGCCCCCTCAACCCCATGATCAACGCCGGCGCCATCGCGGTGAACCAGTTGATCAACGGCGAGGAGTCCCCCGTGGCGGACCGTGTCGAGGTCATCCTCGACTTCATGTCCCGGCTGGCGGGCCGGCCGTTGGAGCTGGACGAGGAATCCGCCGTCGACGAGCTCGAGAAAGCCGACCGCAACCTCTCCATCGCGCACATGTTGCGCAGCCACGACGTCATCGTCGACGCGGCCCACGACGCGGTGGACAGCTACACCCGCCAGTGTTCGGCTTTGGTCACTCTCCGCGATCTGGCGGTGATGTCGGGCACTTTGGCCAACGGCGGCGTCCAACCGGTGACGGGGGAGAAGCTGCTGGATCCGGAGGTGTGCCGGCAGACGCTGTCGGTGATGAGCTCCTGCGGCATGTATGACGCGGCCGGCCGGTGGATGGCGCGCGTGGGCATCCCGGCCAAGTCCGGCGTCTCCGGCGGGTTGATCGGCACCCTGCCCGGGCAGCTGGGCATCGCGACGCTGTCTCCGCGCCTGGATCCGGCCGGCAATTCCGTCCGCGGCGTCGACGTCTTCGAGAACTTGTCGACGGACATGGGGTTGCACTTGATGTCCACCGAGCACCGCACGGGTTCCCACGCGGTGCGTTCCGTCGACCGCAGCGGCGAGGACACCATCATCACGCTGCAGGGCGTGGTGACCTTCACCGCCGCCGAAGAGATCTTGCACAAGCTCAACAGCCTGGATTTCGTCTCTGAGCGCGTCGTCTTGGACGTCAGCCGCGTCATCGATTCGCATTCGATGGGGCGGCGCATGCTCAAGGAGCAGCTGCAGCGCATCCGGGAGGCCGGCTACGACATCGCGGTGGTGGATCCGGACGCGGAGCTGCGCGGGCGCCAGCTTTCCGACGGTTCGCAGATCCCGCTGGCCCAAGACCTGTAGGCGGTCTGGTCTGCCCGGCCCGCGCGTGGGGCAGGCGATGCCGGGGCCGGCCGTTGCCCTGTCAGGGGTGGGGGCCGGAGACCAGCATGCAAACAACCCCTCTCCGAAGAATCCCGGAGAGGGGCTGTGGTGGTGCGCCATCCTGGGATCGAACCAGGGACCCACTGATTAAGAGTCAGTTGCTCTACCAACTGAGCTAATGGCGCGTGCTGCTGGACTGTGCTCCACAGTGAGGCTCTCGCTTCTCTGTGCTGCGTTGTCTGTGCAACGAGAAGAAATATTACGCACTAAAGTTAAAAAGGTAAAATCGCCTGGTCAAGACGCGTTTTTTGCATCTCCCGCACAACGTTTGGGGCATCAGGCTCCCCCTGGGGTCGGGAAGATACTTCCAAACGGCCTGGAGAGCGGATAGTCTACAGAGGTTATTTTTTTGGGGGCGGACCATAGGGTGCGGCCGCAGCCCACGGGGGAAGAGTAGTTGTGAGTGGAAAAATGATGAAGAGGAAC
>CALZCR010000006.1 GCA_945631445.1 uncultured Corynebacterium sp.
ATGTCGGCGACTTCGGCGGCGTCGGTGCGCAGTCCTTCCCGGGAGATCGTCGTGTTGGTCGCGACGATGCCGTCCAGCCCGATCTCCACGGCCAGGTCAGCCACGGCGTCGACGTCTTCGTTCGAGAGATCCGGGGCGATCTTGACCAGCACAGGCTTATCTGTCGATTCCTGCACGGCCAGAAGGATCGGGCGCAAAGACTCGACCGCCTGCAAATCCCGCAATCCCGGGGTGTTGGGGGAAGAGACGTTGACCACCAGGAAATCCGCCAACGGCCCCAGCGTCGCCGCAGAGACGCGGTAATCTTCCGCGGCCTCCTCCGGCGGCACGACTTTCGTTTTGCCGATGTTGACGCCGATGACGTCGTTGCTGGCGCGGCGGCTCAAATTTCTCGCGGCCGCAGCCGCGCCGTCGTTGTTGAAGCCCATGCGGTTGAGGATGGCTTTGTCCTCCACCAGGCGAAATAGGCGCGGGGCGGGGTTGCCCGGCTGCGGGGAGGCGGTGATGGTCCCCAGCTCGGCGTAGCCGAATCCCAGCGGAGACCAGACGTCGGCGGAGCTGCCGTTTTTGTCGAATCCCGCGGCCAGGCCCAAAGGCCGGGGGAAAGTGACCCCGAAAAGTTCCTGCGACAAGGACTCTTCCTTGACTGGCATGATCCGGCCCAGCGCGCGGTTCAGGGGGGTGGCCCACTGCGCCACGGAGAGCCCAGCGTTGATGATGCCATGGATGCGTTCCGGGTCGACCCGGAACATGGCTTTGAGAACTGTCTGATAAGCGGCGGCGCGCACTGACATGGTTTACAGTCCTGTCGGTTCGTCGACGATCTGGAGCCCTTCGCCGCTGGCGGAGGCCGCCAGGAAGGTGCCGTCGGGGAGGAAAGCGATGTTGTGGGCGTCCGCGACCGTGTTGATCTCGTGGGTGCCGACGGGCACGCCGCCGGAAATGTCGTGGCCGACTGCACGGTTTGTCGTCGTGGAGGCGACCCAGGCGAGTTGGCGCTGCGAGTCCCAGGCCGCGCCCCACGGGCTGTCGTCGACCGGCGCCGTCTGATGCAGACGCACCACGTCGTCGTTGGTGTAAATGGCGATCTCCGGGGCGAGCGTGTCCGCGACGACAATGACGCCGTCCTCACCCGAGGATCCCTGCCCCGCGCCGATGCCCACGCGCAGGGTCCCGCCCTGACGCTGATTGTCCAGGTCAATGTTCTGGATCGTGGTGCTGGCGCGGTCGATGCGCACGATCCCGTCCTGCTTCCCCTCCCGGGGAGTGGCGATCAGCTGGTCAGCCGGATGCGCCATGGCCAGGGTCTCGGGCTCGGCGTCCCGGGAGTAGACCATGATTTCCGCGTCATCCGCGTTGCCCGCGAACATCCGCCCGTCTGCGAACACGGCGGTGGTGGCGGGGGCGTCTGTCTCCCAGACGGCGACTTCGGCCGGGTTGGCGGCGGGGACCTGCAGGATCTCGTCCCCGCAGGCGACGATGAAGTTCTCGGCGGAGGCGGCGAGATCTGCGCACTCGGGGCCGAGGGCGGTCTCCGTGGTCGTCCCGGCGCGAAAGTCCTCGAGGTCACCGACATACAGGGTCTCTGCGGAGCGCGCCGCGATGACGTCGTCGACGACCGCCAGGTCCGAGAACTCGACGCCGGCCTGGACGACGTCTCCGTCCGGGTCAGAGGCGGGCGAGGCGGCGGGGGTGGCGTCGCCCATCTCCGGCCCGGGCTCCGGCACGCTTCCTGTCTGGCACGCGGTGAGAAGCGTGGCGCTGGCCACGATAACGAGGGAAAGACGTCGTTTCATCACAGGTGTTTAGCCTACCCCGTCATCGGGAAACATCGTCTAACGCCTGGTGGATGGTCGGCGGGAGAGTGGTGCCCAAGGAGTCGGTCAGTTCGCGCAATTGTGCGGCGTTGGAGACTCCGACCGTCACTGCGTCGATGCCGTCGCGCTCCCGGATCCAGGCCAGGGCCACGGCGGCGGAAGACAGTCCCAGCCCCGCCGCGGCGGTGGCGGCGGCCTCCAAGACCGTGTCCGTCTTGGTGCTGAGGTAGGTGTGCGCCTCGGCCCGTCCGGTCCGGCCGGCTAGCACTCCCCGGGCCAGCGGGGCGCCGGCGATCACCCCGACGCCCAAGTGGGAGGCGGCCGGGATCAGCTCCTCCTCGGCGTCGCGTTGCAGCAGAGAATATTCCTGGGCCGCGGCGACCACGCCCGGGGTCACCGCCAGCTGCCAGCCCCGGTAACCGCGCACCCCCGCATACCTGACCCGCCCCGAATCAACCGCCCATTGCAGCGTGGCGGCCACTTCCTCCGGCGGGGTGTGGGGGTCAAAATGCCCGACGGACCACAGGTCCAGGTGATCCGTGCGCAGCTGCTCGAGCACGTCGTCGAGCTGGCGGATGAGGTTACGCCGCGAGCAGTCGACCCGCTGCCCGAGCGGGGCGGCCGAATTAACTCCGCTGGCGGCGGTCAAGACCAGATCGCGGCGGGAAAAGCCGCTGAGGTCCGCCCCCTCCGAGACGTCGATGAGCGTGCCTCCGGCGTCGAGAAAGGCACTGATGATCTCTGGCTCCGTGGGAGTTCCCAGGCCCAGCTCGGACACTTTCAATCCGCTGGCGCCGACGTTTCGTTGCTTCACTCCCTCCACACTAGTTGTAGGGTGTTGCGAGTGAACATCACTTTGCATGCTGCCGAGGCCGTGGACCAGATGAGCTGGTCACAGGTCATCGTATTATCCATTGTCCAAGGTCTGACGGAGTTTCTTCCGGTCAGCTCCTCCGGCCACCTCCGGATCGTCTCGGAGCTGTTTTGGGGGCAGGACGCGGGGGCGTCTTTCACCGCGGTCATTCAGCTGGGCACGGAACTGGCCGTGCTGGTGTACTTCGCCAAGGAGATCTGGCAGATTCTGACCGGCTGGTTCCGTGGCGTGTTCAACAAAGAACAACGCGGACTGGACTACCGGATGGGCTGGATGATCATCATCGGCTCCATCCCGGTCGGCATCGTCGGCCTGCTGTTCCGCGACGTGATCCGCGACCAGCTGCGCAACCTGTGGATCACCGCGGCAGTGCTGGTGCTCTTTTCCTTCGTCTTCATCTTCGCCGAAAAATTCGCCAAACATGAACGCAAGCTCGAAGACATGACCGTCAAAGACGCCCTGATCATGGGGCTGTGGCAGTGCCTGGCGCTGATCCCGGGAGTCTCCCGGTCCGGCGCCACGATCTCCGGCGGACTGTTCTTGAACATCGACCGCGAAGTCGCCACCCGCTTCAGCTTCCTGCTCGCGGTCCCGGCGGTGCTGGCCTCCGGACTGTTCTCGCTCCCGGACGCCTTCGCCCCGCAGGCCGGCCAAGCCGCCACGGGACCGATGCTGCTCGTCGGCGTGGTCATCTGCTTTGTGCTGGGCTACGCCTCCATCGCCTGGCTGCTGCGCTTCGTGGCCAACAACTCGTTTGCTTGGTTCGCGGCTTACCGCATCCCGGTCGGCCTGCTGGTGATGCTCCTGCTGATGCTCGGCGTACTGCAGCCCTACTAGGGTGGGGGCCATGCAATCATGGCCTCACCCCGCCGTCCCCGCTGTAGGCGGCGTTTCCGTTCCTCTGCACCTGCACGATTCCGCCGACGAGGTGATCAAACCCGTCACCGGCTCCGGCATGTACGTCTGCGGCATCACCCCGTACGACTCCACCCACTTAGGACACGCCGCCACCTACGTCACCTTCGACGTCATCTACCGCGTGCTCAAAGACAACGGCCACGACGTCCACTACGTCCAAAACATCACCGACGTCGACGACCCGCTGTTCGAACGCGCCGAGCGTGACGGCCTCGACTGGCGCGACCTGGGTGAAAGCCAGATCGAACTGTTCCGCTCCGACATGGAGCAGCTCTCCGTCATCCCGCCCCGCGATTACATCGGCGCCGTGGAGTCGGTGGACGAAGTCGTCGACCTCGTCCAACGCCTCCTCGAGGTCGGCGCGGCTTACGTCGTCGACGACGCCGAACACCCGGACGTCTACGCCTCCATCGACGCGACCGAACAATTCGGGTACCAGTCCAACTACTCCCGCGCCCAGATGGAAGAATTCTTCGCCGAGCGCGGGGGAGACCCCGACCGCCCGGGCAAACGAGACCCGCTCGACGCCCTGGTGTGGCGGGCGCACCGGAAGGGGGAGCCGCAGTGGGATTCTCCGTTTGGCCCGGGCCGGCCGGGCTGGCACGTCGAGTGCTCGGCGATCGCGACCAACCGGTTGGGATCTCACTTCGCCATTCAGGGCGGCGGTTCGGACTTGAAGTTCCCGCACCACGAGTTCTCCGCCGCCCATGCGGAGGCCGCCTCCGGCGGTGAGCGCATGGCCGAGCATTACGTGCATGCCGGGATGATCGGTCTCGAGGGCACCAAGATGTCCAAGTCGTTGGGTAATCTGGTGTTCGTGCACAAGCTGATCGACGCTGGCCATGACCCGGCCGCCATCCGGCTCGGCATTTACGCGTCCCACTACCGTTCCGACCGGGACTGGTCCGACGAGATCTTGGCCGAGGCGGAAAAGCGGCTGGCCGGGTGGCGTCACGCGCTACAGACGCCGGGTTCGCTGGCGGACGCGGAGGCGGCCGTCGCCACGCTGCGCGAGCGCCTGTCCGACGACCTGGACACCATCGGGGCCATGGAAGCGATCGATGAGTGGGCGCAGGCCGACTCCGACGATGATGCGGCCGCCGCGGAGCTGATGGCGGACGCCGTCGAGGGGCTGCTCGGCGTGCGGCTACGGGAAAAGTAAGCGAGAATGAACGCCATGACGATTCGCTCGGATTTTCAGCCTCAGGTCGATGAATTCATCGGCGAACTCGAGGAGTTCGCCACCGGCGCCTACCTCCAGGACGGTGAAACGGAATTCTGGGAGGCGCCCTTCGACGCGGCGGCGCTGCCGGAGCTCAAGGCGATCCTCGAGCGCACGCTCGACGCGTTTGAAATGCTCCCCGACGACCCTCCCGGGGACGACCTGGCGAAGGTGGTCACCGGATCGCTGACCCAGCTGCGTGATTTCAATGAACGCCACCAAGACGCGGTGCTCGAGGACGAGGAAATGGACGAACTGCGCACTGTGCTGCTCGACGCCGCCGCGGCGACCGGGGCCACGGATGAAGCGCTGACGGAGCTGCCTGACATTGAGCTGTGATCACTCGGGTCCCCGGGCGGTGTTCTGGGACATGGACGGCACCCTGGTCGACACGGAACCGCTCTGGGGAGTGGCGACCTATGAAATGAGTGAGTTGCTGGGTCGCCGACTCACCCCTGAGCTGAGGGAACAGACGGTGGGAGGGCCGTTTTCCAGCACCCTGAACATCTGTGCGCGGCACGCGGGAGTCGAGGCCGACTACGGCCAGTGGCGCCGGTGGATGTACGACCGCATGGCGCAGCTGATGCACGGCAACGTCCTGCCCGGACCGGGGGTGGCGAAGCTGCTGGGCTCACTGGATGTGCCCATGTTGGTGACCACGAACACGGAGCGGGAATTGGCGGATCCTTGCATCGACGCCATCGGGCGCGACTTTTTCTCCGGTTCCATCACCGGTGATGAGGTGCCCGCCCCGAAACCGGCGCCGGACATGTATCTGGCCGCCGCCGAGCGGGCCGGGCAGCGGCCGCGAGACTGCCTGGTCTTCGAGGATTCGTGGAACGGCATGACCGCCGCCGCCCATGCCGGGTGCCGGGTCATCGGGTTGGCGCACGAGGTGCCGGCAGGGGTGGTCAGCATGGTGGATCTGCAGGGAAAAATTGGTTTCGAAGGGGTCACCGCGCAGACGGTGGGGCAGTGGTGGACTACGCTGATTGACCGTGAAGAACTTTGACTCTCTCTACGCCGAACTGATCGACAAGGCCGCCTCCCGCCCTGAGGGCTCGGGGACGGTCGAAGCTCTCGATAAGGGTGTGCACCATATCGGGAAAAAGGTCATCGAGGAGGCGGGCGAAGTCTGGATCGCCGCCGAATATCAGACCGACGAAGAGCTGGCGGAAGAAATGTCCCAGCTCATCTACTGGACGCAGGTGATGATGGTCGCCCGCGGGCTGTCCCCAGACGACATTTACAAGTACCTCTAGGAGAGTCATGTTGAAGATCGCAGTGCCGAACAAGGGGGCCCTGTCCGAGGCCGCCGCCAAAATCCTGTCCGAGGCCGGCTACAAGGGCCGCCGGGACAAGGAACTCAACGTCCTCGATGCCGTCAACGAGGTGGAGTTTTTCTTCCTCCGCCCCAAGGACATCGCCATTTACGTGGCTGAGGGGCGCCTGGATCTGGGCATCACCGGCCGTGACCTGGCGGGCGATTCCTTGGCGGACGTCGAAGAAGTCCTCGGGCTCGGCTTCGGCGGCTCCACGTTCCGCTACGCCGCCCCCACCGGGGAGGACTGGACCGTCGCCGACCTCGACGGCAAGCGGATCGCCACCTCGTACCCCAACCTGGTGCGCAAGGACATCGCCGCCCGGGGCATGGAGGCGGAGGTCACCCGGCTGGACGGCGCGGTGGAGATTTCGATCCACCTGGGCGTGGCCGACGTCATCGCCGACGTCGTCTCCACGGGCAACACGCTGCGCCAGCAGGGGCTGTCCCCCTTCGGTGAGCCGATCCTGACCAGCGAAGCGGTCGTGGTCAAGCGCGCCGGCCGGGAGCTGGGCGAGGACGCCGAGCGGCTGCTGCGCCGCATCCAGGGCATTTTGACGGCGCACAATTACCTCATGCTCGACTACAACATCGCCCGGGACAACCTGGCCGACGTGTCCGAGATGACGCCCGGGTTGTCTGGACCAACGATCTCGCCGCTGTCTCGGGACGGCTGGGTCGCGGTACGCGCGATGGTCCACCGGAAAGAGGCCAACTCCGTCATGGACCGGCTGTCTGCGGCGGGGGCGGAGGCAATTCTCGCGTCTGAGCTGCAAATTGCTCGTATCTAGAAACGGGCTAGGATAAGCGGGATAGTTTCCCCATACTTGGAAAGGCCCGGAGATGACACAGAGCACGGCTACCAGAACTGAGGAAGACCTTATCGGCGCCCTGGAGGTGCCGGCGGAGGCGTACTACGGCATCCACACCCAGCGCGCCGTGGACAACTTCCCCATTTCCCGGACGAAGATGAATGACCTGCCGCACTTCATTCGCGGCATGGCCATCACCAAGAAAGCCGTCGCCATGGCGAACCGACGCCTGAAGGTGCTGCCGAAGCACAAGTATGAGGCCATCGTCTGGGCCTGCGACCAGATCTTGCTCGAGGGCCGGTGCATGGACCAGTTCCCGCTCGACGTGTTCCAGGGCGGCGCCGGCACCTCGACGAACATGAACGCCAATGAGGTCGTGGCCAACCTGGCGCTGGAGTACCTGGGCGAGGCCAAGGGCAGCTACTCCGTCATCAACCCCAACGACGACGTCAACATGTCGCAGTCGACCAACGACGCCTACCCCACCGGGCTGCGGGTGGGGCTCTACATCGCGTTGCGCGAACTCAACGAAAAGCTCAACAACTTGGAGCACGCTTTTCGCCAAAAAGGCGAGGAGTTCGACGGGATCCTGAAGATGGGGCGTACCCAGCTGCAGGACGCGGTCCCGATGACCCTCGGCGACGAGTTCACGGCCTTCGCCAACAACATCGCCGAAGAAGAAAACATCCTGAAGGTCACCGCGAAGGCGTTGCTGGCCGTCAACTTGGGCGCCACCGCCATCGGCACCGGCGTCAACACCCCCGAGGGCTACCGCGAGGAAGTCGTCCGCGCGCTCTCTGAGGTCACGGGTCTGGACATCGAAGGTTCCTTCGATTTGATTGAGGCGACTTCGGACACCGGCGATTACGTCCATGCCCACGCGGCCGTCAAGCGGGCCGCGATGAAAATGTCGAAGATCTCCAACGACCTGCGTCTGCTGTCTTCCGGCCCGCGCGCCGGCCTCAACGAGATCAACTTGCCCGCCCGTCAGGCCGGGTCCTCGATCATGCCGGGCAAGGTCAACCCGGTGATCCCGGAGGTCGTCAACCAGGTGGCCTTCAAGGTCTTCGGCAACGACGTGACCGTCGGCATGGCCGCGGAAGCCGGCCAGCTGCAGCTCAACGTCATGGAGCCCGTCATCGCCCAGGCGCTGTTCGAGTCGATCCGGCTGTTGGGCAACGCCGCCGACACGCTGCGCGAGTTCTGTGTGGTGGGAATCACCGCCAACGAAGAGGTCTGCCGCGCCTACGTCGAACGCTCGGCGGGCATCGTGACCTACCTCAACCCGTTCATCGGCCATCACAACGGAGATGACGTGGTCAAGGAGGTGTTGTCGACGGGGCGCACGCCGCGGGAAGTCATTTTGGAGCGCGAGCTGATGGACGAGACCACCCTCGATCAGGTGTTGTCGACGGGCAATCTGCGTAATCCGGCGTTTTCGGGGAAGCGCTACGACGACTAAAATAGTACTATTGACTTTGCTATATATCCTTAAGGTAAATTTCAACAGTCAATAGGGGGCCTCAGCACCCATGATGCTGACCGTGCACACCGTCATCCTGCTGGGCGCGATAGTCCTCGGCGCCCGCTTAGGCTCCATCGCCATCGGTCTGGCCGGCGGCCTGGGAGTCCTGCTGCTGGGCGTCACCGGCGTACCGGTCACCCAAGCAGACATCCCCTTCGACGTCGTCGGCATCATCATGTGCGTGATCGCCGCCATCGCCGCCATGCAACGTGCCGGCGGCATGGACTACCTGGTGCACCTCGCCGAACGGTTCCTGCGGCGCAACCCACGCCAGATCACCGTGTGGGCGCCGGTGGTGACCTGGGCGATGACGGTCGCCGCCGGCACCGGCCACACCGCGTATTCGACCCTGCCGGTGATCGTCGAAGTGGCCAAGGAAGGCGGCGTGCGCCCCGCCCGGCCGCTGTCGATCGCCGTCGTCGCCTCCCAGATGGCCATCGTGGCCTCGCCGATCTCGGCGGCGGTGGTGTTCATGGCCGCGTTGCTGGAAGACTACGGAATCGGATATTTGCAGTTGCTCGCGGTGATGCTCCCGGCGACTTTCCTGGCCATCTTTCCCACCGCCTGGCTGGTCAACCGCCTCGGACCGGAGCTCGAGGACGACCCCGTCTACCAGCGGCGGCTGGCCCAGGGGCTGGTGTCGACGCCGGGCGGATTGGCCGCCTACAGCGCGCCCCGGGGCGCCAAAGCCTCCGTGGGCGTCTTTCTCGGCGCGATCGTGTTGGTGGTCGCCTACGCCACCGCCATTTCCGAGCAAGTGGGCTTAATCGCCGAGCCTGCCATCCCGCGCAACGAAGCGATCATGGCCATCATGCTCGCCGCCGGCACCCTGATCGTGCTGATCAGCGATATCCCGGCCGCCGAGCTGTTGACCACCCAGGTGTTTCGCTCCGGGATGTCCGCCACGATTTGCGTGCTCGGCGTCGCCTGGCTCGGCACCACCTTCATCAACCACTACTTGGACGAGATCCAAGTGCTGGCCGGCGACCTGCTCCAGTCCCAACCGTGGCTGCTGGCCGTCGTCTTGTTCTTCGCCGCGGCGCTGCTGTACTCGCAGGCCGCCACGGCCAAGGCGCTCATGCCGGCGGCGCTGGCCATCGGCGTTTCCCCGTTGACCGCCCTCGCGGCGTTTCCCGCCGTCTCGGCGCTGTTTATCCTGCCGACCTACCCGACCTTGCTGGCGGCCGTGGAAATGGATGACACCGGCTCCACGAGAATCGGAAAATACGTGTTCAACCACTCCTTCCTGATCCCGGGGACGGTGTGCATCCTGATCTCCGTGCTGCTGGCCTACGGCCTCGGCGCCCTCATCGTCTGACGCCTTCGACAACCTAAGGACCTTCCACCATGCTCACCGACGCAGAGATTGCCAACAACCACCCGCTCAAGCCGATCACCGACATCGCGCATCGCGCCGGCCTGCCCGAAGACGCCCTCAGCCCCTACGGACACAACAAAGCCAAAATCGAGCTGAGCAAGATCGACTGGTCCCGACCCGACGGCAAACTGATCTTAGTCACCGGCGTCTCACCGACCCCCGCCGGCGAGGGCAAGTCGACCACGCTGATCGGAGTGACCGACGCCCTGGCCGCCTTGGGAAAAAACGCGCTGGTTTCCATCCGCGAACCCTCGCTCGGCCCGGTCATGGGCGTCAAAGGCGGCGCCGCCGGCGGAGGATACTCCCAGATCGTCCCCATGGACGAG
Source organism: uncultured Corynebacterium sp. (assembly GCA_945631445.1). Classification (GTDB taxonomy): domain Bacteria; phylum Actinomycetota; class Actinomycetes; order Mycobacteriales; family Mycobacteriaceae; genus Corynebacterium. Next base: position 10,194 of record CALZCR010000006.1, read on the forward strand.
ATCAACCTGCACTTCACCGGCGACTTCCACGCGGTCTCGGCCGCGAACAACACCCTGGCGGCCATGGTGGACAACCACATCCAGCAAGGCAACGAACTGCGCATCGACCCCCGCCAGGTGACCTGGCAGCGCTGCGTCGACGTCAACGACCGCTCCCTGCGCCGGGTGGTCACGGGCCTCGGCGGACCCGCCAGCGGCGTCCCGCAGGAAACCGGTTTCACCATCACCGCGGCCTCAGAAATCATGGCGATCCTCGGCCTGGCCACCGACCTAGACGATCTCGCCCAGCGGCTCGGCGCCATCACGGTCGGCTACTCCTTTGCCGGCGCCCCGATCACCGCCGCAGACTTAGGGGCGGCCGGGGCACTGACCGCCCTGCTCAAAGACGCGATCAACCCCAATCTCGTCCAAACCCTGGGCGGGACCCCCGCGCTGTGCCACGGCGGCCCCTTCGCCAACATCGCCCACGGCTGCAGCACGTTGCTGGGCACGCGAGTCGCCCTCAAATACGCCGACCTCGTGCTGACCGAAGCCGGATTCGGCTCCGATCTGGGAGCGGAAAAATTCTTCGACATCAAGGCCCGCTACGGCGGCCTCGACGTCGCCGCAGCCGTGGTCGTGACCACCATCCGCTCCATGAAATACCACGGGGGAGCACCCGCAGACCAGCTCGACGCAGACGACGTCGACGCGCTCCGCGCCGGCATCGTCAACCTGGAGCGCCACGTCGACAACCTCCGCACATTCGGCGTCACCCCGGTGGTCGCGCTGAACCTGTTCACCTCCGACTCCGCCGCCGAACGAGAGTTCATGCACCACTGGGCGGAAGCCACCGGAGTGGCGATGGCAGAAGCCGACGTCTGGGCTCGCGGCGGCGCCGGCGCGATGGATCTGGCCGCCCTGCTGCTGGAGAACCTCTCCGCGGGATCCCGCCCCCTCTACGACACCGCCGACGGGGTGGAAGCCGCCCTCACCACGATTGCCACCGAGATCTACCGCGCCGGCAAAGTCGAGCTGTCCTGGAACGCCAAAAAAGACCTGGATCGCATCAAAGCCCACGGCTGGGACACCCTGCCGGTCTGCATCTCCAAGACCCCGTACTCCTTCTCCGACGACCCGGCGCGCCTGGGCGCCCCGGAAGGACACACCCTGCACGTGCGGAAGTTGATCCCGCGCACAGGGGCGGGCTTTATCGTGGCGCTGACCGGCGACGTCATGACGATGCCGGGGCTGCCGAAGCGACCGGCCGCAGAAGACATCCAGGTCGACGCCGCCGGGACGGTCACCGGACTGTTCTAACCCCGCCGTCTACCTACGGCGCCTCCCACGCGCCCGGCGCGCGGGACGGGGTGCCCCGGGTGGGGCTAGGCGTCGGCGGCAGAGCCCGGCCACCCCGGGTATTCCGGGGGCGTGCCGCCCCAGGCGGGGCAGAGGTCCTGGAAGTGGCACCAGCCGCACAACTTCGAGGTCTTCGGGCGAAAGACACCCGACTTGCCGTCACCCTCGATCTTTGACCACAGCTCGCCGAGGTCGCGTTCGAAGTACTCCAGTTCTTCCTTCGAGGGCGAAAGATACATCGAGTCGATGACCTTGAGATACATCAGGCGCAGCTGGTGGGGGATGACGTCGAAGAGCCGCCAGTAGGCCAGCGCATAAAACCGCATCTGGAACTTCGCCTCGTGGGAGAAACGCGGCGAGGGCTTCTTGCCGGTCTTGTAGTCGACGACCCGGACCTCCCCGGAGGGCGCGACGTCGACGCGGTCGATGAAACCGCGCACCGGCACGCCGTTGGGCAGCACGGTGTTGACGTACATCTCAATCTCGTGGGAGTCGAAGCCGCGGGGATTTTCCATCTCGAAGTACCCGCGCACCAAGCTGCGGGACTCGACGAGGAAGTCCCGCAGCTGGTCTTCGGGCACCAGCTCGAGCAGCTCCGGGTCTTCGGCGCACATCTTCTCCCAATTTGGCTTGAGCCTTTTGACCGCCGCCGGATACGTGCGCTCGTCGCGCCCCAGGGCGTGGATGTCCTCCAAGGCGGCGTGCACCAGCGTTCCCTTGACCTGGGCGATCGTTTTGGGCTCGGGCAGCTTGTCGATGGCGCGCAACCGGTACTTCAGCGGGCACTGCTGATAGTCGTTGGCGCGGGAGGGGGACAGGGCGATCGGTCGGGGTGTCATAATGATGCACACCCTAGCCGTGGCAAAGTGGAAGGCATGAAACAGACCCTCGACCTGATCGACTTCATCGCTGCTTCCCCCAGCTCCTACCACGCCGCGCACATGGTGGCGCAACGCCTGGCGGAGCACGGTTTTCGCCGCCAGGACGAAACCGCCGAGTGGGAGGCCGGCCCCGGCGGGCACTACCTCATCCGCGGCGGCGCCGTCATGGCCTGGTGGGTGCCGGAAGACGCGACGGCCTTTCGCATCATCGGCTCGCACACCGACTCGCCGGGATTCAAACTCAAACCACAACCGGACTTCGTCAACCAGGGCTGGCAACAGATCGCCGCAGAAGTCTACGGCGGACCAATCCTGCGCTCCTGGTTCGACCGCGAACTGACCATCGCCGGCCGAGTCGTGCTCGCCGACGGCTCCGAACACCTCGTCAACACCGGACCGGTGGCACGCATCCCCAACCTCGCGATCCACCTCGACCGCGACCCGGCCGTCGAACGCCAAGCACACACCCAGATGATCACCGACGCCCCGGTCATGGAGATCCTCGCCGGCACATTGGGCGTCGACGCCCAAGACATCTGCGCCCACGACCTGATCACCGCCGACGCCCAACGCGGCGCCGTCTTCGGCGACTTCCTCGCCGCCGGCCGACTCGACAACCTCACCAGCGTGCACTCCTCACTGACGGCCTTCCTCAACGCCATCGACTCCGGCGACGCCACAGACGTCCTCGTCCTCGCCGCCTTCGACCACGAAGAAGTCGGCTCCCAGACCACCACCGGCGCCGGCGGACCCATCCTCGAAGACGTCCTCGTGCGCACCGCCCACGCCCTCGGCCACGACCACCGCCGCATGATCGCCGGCTCCAGCTGCGTCTCCGCCGACGCCGCCCACGCCGTCCACCCCAACTACGCCGGCAAACACGACCCCGCCCACCGCCCCCTGCTCAACCACGGCCCCGTCACCAAAGTCAACGCCAACCAACGCTACGCCTCCGACGCCACCACCATCGCCTTATGGCAACAACGCGCCGGGGTACCCACCCAAAGCTTCGTCTCCCACAACGACGTCCCCTGCGGCTCCACCATCGGCCCCATCACCGCCACCCGCCTCGGCATCCCCACCGTCGACGTCGGAGTGCCCCTGCTGAGCATGCACTCCGCCCGCGAACTGGCCGGCGTCAAAGACCTGGCGTGGTTCACACAAGCCCTTGAGGCATACTTGACCGGCTACTGATTAGGAGAACACACCCATGGCATATTCCGGCCCCTTCCACGAAGGCGACAAAGTCCAGCTCACGGACCCCAAACGCCGCCACTTCACCATCACCTTGACTCCCGGCGAAAACTTTCACACACACAAAGGCATGGTCGCCCACGACGACATCATCGGCGCCCACGAAGGCTCCGTCGTCACCTCCACCATGGGCATAGAATTCCTCTGCTTCCGCCACCTGATGGTCGACCACATGCTCTCCATGCCCCGCGGCGCCGCCGTCATCTACCCCAAAGACTCCGCCCAAATCCTCATCGAAGGCGACATCTTCGACGGCGCCCGCGTCTTAGAAGCCGGCGCCGGCTCCGGCGCACTGTCCATGGCACTGCTTCGCGCCGTCGGCGACGACGGCCACGTCTTCTCCTACGAAATCCGAGAAGACCACCTCACCTACGCCGTCGACAACGTCACCGACTATTTCGGCGAACACCCCCCACAATGGTCCCCCCGCCTCGGGGACTTCGGCGAGATCACCCCCGACGACCTCGACGGCCCCGTCGACCGCGTCATCCTCGACATGGTCGAACCCTGGCACTTCCTCGACACCGTCCGCGACATCCTCATCCCCGGCGGCGTCTTCATGACCTACGTCGCCACCGTCCCACAGCTGATGAACACCATGGAAGGCATCCGCGAACTCGGCTGCTTCACCGAACCCCGCGCCTGGGAATCACTGATACGCGAATGGAAAGTCGACGGCCTCGCCACCCGACCCGAACACCGCATGAACGCCCACACCGCCTTCCTCGTCTGGACCCGCCGCCTCGCAGACGGAGTCACGCCACCTCGCCCGCAACGACGCGCCCGGCGCTAGGCTGAAAACATGGAATCCCTCGCCGAGACGAACAAAACCCTCACCGCCCGCAACCACAAGCTCGCCGCACTGCTCAAAGAATCACGCGACAAGCTCAGCGACATGCGCGAGCAACTCGAGGAGCTCGCCGAACCGCCGTCCACCTATGGCGTCTTCCTCGGCTACAACGAACGCACCGCAGAAATCGTCGCCCACGGACGACGCATGCGCGTGCACGTCACCCCCGACCTCAGCGGCGGCGCACTCAAACCCGGCGCCCTGGTTCGCCTCGGCGAAGGCAACACCATCGTCGGCGACGCCGGCTACCCCGACACCGGCTCCCTGGTCACCATCATGGAAAAAACCAGCGACGACCGCGCCATCGTGACCACCCACTCCGGCGAAGAATACGTCGTCTACCTCGCCCACCCCATCCAGGACTCCGCCCGCGCCGGCGACACCCTGCTGGCCGACCCGCGCGCCGGGTACGCCTTCGAGATCATCGAAAAAACCGAGGTCTCGCAGCTCTCGCTCGACGAGATCCCGGACGTGACCTGGGCGGACATCGGCGGGTTGGACGATCAGATCGAGGAGATCCGCGACGCCATCGAGCTGCCGTTCAATCATCCGGAGCTCTACCGCACCTACGACCTGAACCCGCCGAAGGGCATCTTGCTCTACGGCCCGCCCGGGGTGGGCAAGACGTTGATCGCCAAGGCCATCGCCAATCAGCTGGGCGGGGGCACCTCCTACTTCCTCAACGTCAAGGGCCCGGAGTTGCTGAACAAATACGTCGGCGAAACGGAGCGCCGCATCCGCCTGATCTTCGAACGCGCGCGCGAGATGTCCAACGACGGCCACCCGGTGGTCGTGTTCTTCGACGAGATGGAGTCGATCTTCCGCACCCGTGGTTCCGGCGTGTCCTCGGACATGGAGACCACGGTCGTGCCGCAGCTGTTGACCGAGCTCGACGGCGTGGAGTCGTTGTCGAACGTCATCGTCATCGGCGCCACCAACCGCGAAGAGCTCATCGACCCGGCGATCTTGCGTCCCGGCCGACTGGACCTGAAGGTGCGGGTCTCACGCCCGGACAAGGAAGGCGCCCGGCAGATCTTCAGCCGGTATCTCACCGAGGAGACGCCGCGGCATGATTCCGTGGACAAACTCATCGCCGCGGGCGTCGACGCGATCTACACGGACCGTCCCTTCGTGGAGCTGAAGATGGACGACGCCGACGTCGTCATGCATTACCGGGACTTCGTCTCCGGGGCGATGATCGCCAACGTGGTCGACCGGGCGAAGAAGGAAGCGATCAAGGACCACATCGCCGGGCGCACCACGGGGGTGAGCGTGGGCCATGTCATCAAGGCCGTGGAAACGGAGTTGAAGGAAAGCGGCGACCTGCCGAACACGGCGGACCCGGACGCCTGGGCGCGGATCGCCGGCATTCAAGGATCGCGCATCACGGAGATTAAGGTGGTCGGCTAATGCGGTACATGGGAACGGAAACCGAATACGGCATCATGTGCGAGGACACGACGATCTCCCCGATCGTGACGTCCACGCACGCGGTGGTGGCCTACGCCGCCCTGCACACCGGCGCGCGTTCGCGCTGGGATTATCGAGGGGAAAAGCCGCTGGCGGACTCCCGCGGCTTTGATCTGCGCCGCCATTACACGACGCCGGTCGTCGAGCCGGACGCGCTCGGGGTGGCTAACGTGGTCTTGCCCAACGGCGCGCGGTATTACGTCGATCACGCCCATCCGGAGTACGCCAGCCCCGAGGTCCCCAACGCCTGGGACGCGATGATCTATGACGCGGCCGGGGACCTGGTGCTCAACCAGGCCATCCGGGACATCGCGCAGCTGTGGGAGCGCAAGGAGTCCGTGCTGCACGGCCACGACCCGTGCCCGCCGATTCGCATCTACAAAAACAACGTCGACGGCAAAGGCGCCTCCTACGGCAGCCACGAGAACTACCAGTATCTGCGTTCGACCGATTTTGACGTGCTCACCCAGGCGCTCATCCCGTTTTTCGTCGCGCGGCAAGTCATCGTGGGGGCGGGCCGGGTCGGCGTCGGCGAGGAAGGCGAACGCGAGGGCTTCCAGATCTCGCAGCGCGCCGACTACTTCGTGCAGGAAGTCTCGCTGGAGACCACCCTCAACCGCGGCATCGTCAACACCCGCGACGAACCGCATGCCGACGCCTTGCAGTTCCGCCGACTGCACACCATCATCGGTGACGCTAACATGTCGCAGACCTCGAATTTCTTGAAGATGGGCATGACCAAGCTCGTCATCGACGCGATTGAACGCGGGGTGGACTTCTCCGACCTGAGGTTGCAGCGCCCGGTGCCGGAGCTGAAGTTCGTCTCCCGGGACCTGACGCTGACGCATGAGACGCGGCTGGCCGACGGCCGTAAACTCACCGCGCTGGGTCTGCTGCGGGAATACCGGGAGCGGGTCTTGGCCACCGACGACGTCGACCGACGCGTCATCGAGCTGTGGGGAGAGGTCATGGACCTGCTCGCCGACGACCCGTTGAAGACGTCGCACCTGCTGGACTGGACCGCGAAGTATGCCCTCATTAAGGGGTACGTGGACAAGGGGGTGGCGTGGTCGGACCCGAAGCTGCGCGTGATTGATCTGCAGTACTCGGACATTGACCCAGCCCGCTCGCTGTATCACGCGTTGGTGCGCAAGGGCAGGATGGCGACCCTGGTCGACGAGGAGACCCTGCACAACGCCCTGCTCAACCCGCCCGTTGACTCCCGGGCGTGGTTCCGGGGGCGGGTGACCGAGAAGTTCGCCGAGGACGTGGCCGCGGCCAGTTGGCAGTCCATCGAGTTCGTCGACGGCCGCCGCATCAACATCAGCGACGTCGACGGGTGGACCAAAGAAGAGGTGGGGGAGGTCGTGGAGCGCGCGGAAACCGTCGAGGAGCTCGTGGCGGGGGTAACATCGTAGCCATGACGAATCCGCAGTCTCAGATCAGTGGGGGCGGCGACCGCCCCGAAGACACCAACGACGACGCCCAGGGCCTGGGCCAGGCCCAGGTCAACACCGCCGGGACGGACGATCTGCTCGACGAGATCGACGGCTTATTGGAGGAAAACGCCGAGGAGTTCGTCAGCTCCTACGTGCAAAAGGGCGGCCAGTGATCTTCCACCGCCGCATCATGGGGGTGGAGACCGAGTACGGCATCTCCGGGGCGCTGAGCCCGGAGGACACGGCCCGGTATCTTTTCCGGCCGATCGTCGCCAAGTATTCTTCGACGAACATCTTCGCCCCCAACAGCTCCCGGCTCTACCTCGACGTCGGCTCGCACCCGGAGATCGCCACCGCCGAGTGCGACGATCTGCGCCAGTTGTTGGCGCACGAAAAAGCCGGTGACGCCATGCTCAACGACTTGGCCATCCAGGCGGAGGCGGCGCAGGCGGCGGAAGGCATCGACGGGCCGATCTACTT
>CALZCR010000007.1 GCA_945631445.1 uncultured Corynebacterium sp.
GAGACGGCGCGTCGCTCCGACGTCGACGTGGTTCTCGTCCACACCGAATAACGGGCAGACGACAGAACTCTCACCTGAGTAGAGTTTAAATTGTTAGGATTGCGGTACTGTAAACCCACCACCTCCGCAGTCGGAATTTTCGAAAGGGCATTATGAGCGAGAACTACCAGAAGATCGTCGTCGGCACCGATGGGTCCAAGTCCTCGATGCTCGCGGTAGAGCGTGCCGCCCGTATCGCGGCCGCCTTCGATGCGACGTTGATCATCGGTTGCGCTTACTACGAGGACAAGGAAGAGGCGTCCAAGACCCTCCGCCAAGATTCCGTCACCATCCTGGGCGACGACAAGGCGCAGCAGAACCTCGAGTCCGCTTCCGACGCCGCCCGTGCCGTCGGCGCCAAGAGCGTCGAGACCGCCATTCGCCCCGGCACTCCGGTGCAGGCGCTGATGTCGATCGTCAACGACAACAAAGCCGACTTGCTGGTCGTCGGAAACCGCGGCATCAACTCGCTGACCGGCCGTTTGCTCGGCTCGGTGCCCGCCGACGTCGCCCGCCAGTCCGACTGCGACGTCATGATCGTCCACACCGTCAAGTAAACGACGCCGACGGTCTTTCTCGACCCGCTCCGCCCGCCCTGTGACGCAGGAACGGCGGAGCGTCGCGTTTCCCGGGCGCCTACTCCTCGCCGGCTACTTCATCGACGTCCGGCAGCTCCCCGATGACGGTCAGCGTCTGCGTCGCGCGGGTGATCGCCACATACAAGTCCTGCCACCCCTGCGGCGAAGCTTCCGCGATCTCGGCCGGTTCCACCACCACGACGTGGTCGAACTCCAGGCCCTTGATTTCCCCCACATTGTCTACGTCGATGACCTGCACCAGACCGTCGCCCTCGAAGTGCAGCGCCGCGGGGTCAGTGCCGGAGGGCAGGAATTCCACCGGCGTACCGGATTCGCGGATCGCCGTCGCCGGCGTCGCCTCCGGGTCGATGGCCGCCAGGATATCGTTGGCCGTGCCCATGATCTCGGCGGGGGTGCGGTAGTTGACCGTCAACTCATGCACCCGGAAACGCTGGCCCACAAACGGCTCCAACGCGTCTTCCCACGAGTCCACCCCGGCCGGCGCACCGGTTTGGGCGGTGTCTCCCACCAGCGTCATCCACCGGGACGGGCTGCGGCGAAACACCATGCGCCACTCCATCGCCGTCAACTCCTGGGCCTCGTCCACGACCACGTGGCCAAACGCCCAGGTGTGGTCGTCCGCGGCCCGCTCCGCGGTGGTGCGGATGTCGCGCACCTGTTGCCGCTGCGCGAGCGTCTCCGCGTCAATGACGTCGTGGGCCGACAAAATCTCCGCCTCAAAAGAATCGTCGTCGGTGTCCGTGGACGCGGAACTCTCCAGGATGTCCAGGGCGTCCTCGGCGGCGGCGACCTGCTTGCGCCAGGCCGACTCCTCTTTTTCGCGGGCCTGCTCCGGGTCCGGCAGGCCGATGAGCACCGCGAGTTCATCCAGTAGCGCCGCGTCCGACGGGGCCCATCCGCCGCCCGGCTCCCGCCACAGGGCGGCGCGGGTGTCGTCGTCGTAGTCGCCGGCGACTTCTTCGATGGCTTCGGCGCTGGTGAGCAGCTCTTCCAGCACCCCGGTGGGGGAGAGCTCCGGCCACAAGTCGTCGATGAGCCCCAGGACCGCGGGCTCGTCCGCCAAATCGTCGTGCAGCTGATCCACGTCCGCCCGGGACAACAGATTCGATCCGCCCAGCGGGTCGGCCCCGATGCGTTTTGCCATCGTGGTCGCCAACTGTTCGATCAAGTGCTCCGCAAACACCGCGCGGGCGTCGTTGTGCGGCCTTCGGGAACGCCGCGCCCGGGTCCGCGACTTCTTCACCATCGCCGGAGACACCCGCAGTTCCAGCCCCTCGACGCGCAACGGAAGAGCCTTCTCCGGCACCGCCTGGTATGCCTGCACCGCGCGCTTGAGGATCGTGACCATCTCTTCCGAGCCCTTGATCTCCCGGGCCGCCAGCGAATCAGTCGCCGTCGCCCGGACGCCGGGAAACAGGTCGCCGACGGTGGACAGCACCACGCCCGTCTCACCCAGCTCCGGCAGCACGCGCGAGATGTACTCCAGGAAAGTCGAGTTCGGTCCCAGAATGAGCACGCCCGTCTTCGCCAGCTGGTCGCGGTGCGTGTACAGCAGATACGCCACCCGGTGCAGCGCCACCGCCGTCTTGCCCGTGCCCGGCCCGCCCTGCACCACCATCACGCCGCGGGTCGCGTCCCGGATGATCTGGTCCTGCTCCCGCTGGATGGTCTCCACGATGGAGTGCATGTGCCCGGTGCGTGCCCGTTGCATGGCGTGGTACAAGGCTGTCTCGCTGCCGACGCCTTGGCGAGTGGCCGCGGCGCCGTCACCGGAGAGCACCTCGTCGTCGACGCCCGTGACGGTCCGGCCCCGGGTACGCAGGTGTCGGCGCACCGTGACCCCCTCCGGCTGGGCGGTGGTGGCCAGGTAGAAAGGACGCGCCATGGGGGCGCGCCAGTCCAGCAGCAAAGTGCGGTAATTGTCGGCCCTGTCATCCAGCCCCATGCGCCCGATATAACGGCGTTCCAACTCGGGGTGGCCGGGGACGGGGTTTTCCGGGGCGTCGCTGGCGATGTCGATGCGGCCGAACACCAACCCCGTCTGAGCGAGGTTGAGACGGTTCAGCTTGGAGTTGAGCCCGTGGTACTCGGCTTCGCGACGCACGAGGGCGTCGGCGTCGGGGTTCGCGGGGTCGACTTCCAGCTGGACTTGCCGCAGCCGCTCATTCGCCGCCGCCACTTCTTGGTCGAGGCGCTCGAACAGGTCATCCACGTACTCTTGCTCGGCAGCGATTTCACGCTCGCGGGCGTCAGCCATCTGGATCATCCTCCGAATGTGTAAAAAGTGGTGCTCCAGCATATCAGCAGCGCCGGAGATTAGGCCTGTTCGCCGACGGCTGCGGGGCGGGCACGGAGAAAGAGACAGACGCCGCATCCGACAGGGCGGAAGCGGCGTCTGAAGTGGAAGCGGCGAAGGGGGGCGCTTAGTTCAGCTGCTTCTTCACGTTCTTCACGGCGCGGTCGATCGCCTTGTCGGCTTCCTTCTGGAACTTGTCGGCCTTACGGCTGGCGCGCTTCGCGGCGCCGCCGGTCTTCTTGTCGGCCTTAGTCAGGGCGTCGTCCGCCCGGTCCTGGGCCTTGTCGGCGGCCTTGACGGCCCGCTTGTTGAGCTTCTTGCCGGTCTTCTGGGCTTCGTCGAGCAGGTCACGGCCAGTCTTTTCCGCCTGATTGGCCCACTTCGGAGCCTCGGCCTGGACAGTGTCGATGAGGTTTTTGCCCGAGTCAATGGCGGTGTCCAGCCAGCCGGACGCCATGCCCGCAGCCTGGTCGGCGGACTTCTTCCAGTCATCCTTGTGGTCGTCGACGTAAGAGGTCACGGCGTCCTGCGCCTGACCTGCCTTGTCGCCGACCCAGTCGCTGGCCTGATCGAAAGTTTTCTGGGACTGGCTCTTGGTGGGCAGCGCGGCCTGCACCTTGTCGCCGGCCACTTGACCGGCCTTCTTGGCGCGCCACGCGACAGAAGGCTTACCCGCGGTGTCGACGGAGGTGATGGCCAAACCACCGAGGAGGGCCACGTTGGTCAGGAAGCCGTTGCGGCGGGAGGACTTCTCCTCGTCGTTGTCCGCTTCCCAAAAGTTGTAGCGGCCGAGAATGGTCGGCACCGAGACCAGCGCCAGGGTGCCGGCGGACAGGCGCGGGGCTTTGCCGATCGCGAGCAGGGCGCCGGCGCCGATTTTGGTGCCGCCGACCGCACGGGCGACCAGCTCCGGGTCGTTGGGGACGTTGCGGGCCCAGTCATCGGGGAGGAGGGAGCGCACCTTGTCCAGCACGTTTTCGGTGGCCCGGACGTGTGCGCCCGTGTTGAGCAGGGTGTCTGCTCCGTCAGCGATGTAAACGGATGCCAGCATCGGTCGTGCGATCTTGCGGATCATGTTCGACGCTCCTTTGCGTGAGGTGTGACGTTAGAAAATTCTTTTACTTCTTCCACTGTACCGAGATTGGCCCGCCCGGGTGGCAGAAAAAGTACGTCGACGACCTTCACCAACGGCGGGACCACCACTCGTCGAGGTGCGGGCGTTCAGCTCCCAGCGTGGTGGGTTGTCCGTGGCCAGGACGCACGATCGCCTCATCCGGGTACACGTCGAAAAGGCGGCTCTTGACGTCGTTGAAAAGCCGGGCGAAGTCCGACTCGGACTCGGTCTTTCCCACCCCGCCGGGAAAGAGGCTGTCGCCGACGAACAGGTTGACCACTCCGTCGATCTCCGCGGCCAGGCACGCCCCGCCCGGGGTGTGACCGCGCAAGATGGCCACCGGCAGCTCGTGTCCGGCGAAGTCGATGACGTCTCCCTGCTCGAGCTCGACGTCGACCTCCGCGGGCAAGGCGGGCGAGTCCAAGAACGACGTGAAGTGGGTGGCGCCCGTGCGGGCGAGCACGGCCGGTAGCGCCCGGACATGATCGGCGTGGCGGTGGGTGGTCAGCACCGTCGTGATGGTGACCCCCGCTTCTTCCGCCATCTTGAGCAGGGCGTCCGGGTCGTCGGCGGCGTCGATGAGAAGGCCTTCGTCGCCGGCGGCGAGAAGGTAGCAATTATTGTCCGTCTCGGACACGGAAATCTGGTGAAGCTTCAGTGCTGTGGTCATGCTGACTAGCCTAGTCAGGAATAGCGGCGCATTCGTCGTCGATGGTACGTTCGAGATCATCTTTCCGGGTGCGCCGGCCGGGCCCGGATTCATCAAGGGGAGGAACAAGACAAGTGGCTGACCGTCTCGTCGTCAAAGGTGCCCGCGAACACAATCTGAAGGGCGTGGACGTCGATCTGCCCCGCGATAAAATGGTCGTGTTCACCGGCCTGTCTGGGTCGGGCAAGTCGTCGTTGGCTTTCGACACCATCTTCGCTGAAGGACAGCGTCGTTACGTGGAGTCGCTGAGCTCCTACGCCCGTATGTTCCTCGGCCAAATGGACAAGCCCGACGTCGACCTCATCGACGGGTTGTCGCCCGCGGTGTCGATCGACCAGAAATCCACCAACCGCAACCCGCGCTCGACGGTGGGCACCATCACGGAGATCTACGATTACCTGCGCCTGCTGTTTTCCCGTGCCGGCACCGCCCATTGCCCGGTCTGCGACGAAAAGATCGACCGGCAGACCCCGCAGATGATCGTCGACCAGGTGCTGGCAGGGGAGGAACGCACCAAGTTTCAGGTGCTCGCCCCCGTCGTGCGCACCCGCAAGGGCGAGTTCGTCGACCTGTTCAAGGACCTCGCCTCACAGGGCTACTCGCGCATCATGGTCGACGGTGAATTGCATCAGCTGTCCGACCCGCCGAAGCTGAAGAAGCAGATCAAGCACGACATCGACGTGGTGGTCGACCGTCTGCAGGTCAAGGAGTCGCAGAAGCAGCGTCTCACCGATTCCGTGGAGACCGCCCTGCGGTTGGCGGACGGGCTGGTGGTCATCGACTACGTCGACCTCTCCGAGGACGACCCGCAGCGCCACCGGATCTTCTCCGAAAAGATGGCCTGCCCGAACGGTCACACGCTCGACATCGACGAGTACGAGCCCCGCGCATTTTCCTTCAACAGCCCCTACGGCGCCTGCCCTGCCTGTGACGGCTTGGGCACCCGCACCGAGGTCGACATCGACTTGCTCATCCCCGACCCGGACGCACCGGCGAACAAGTCCGTGCAACCGTGGACCTCCTCGCCGAACCGTAACTACTTCGAGAAACTCGTCGACGGTTTGTCCGAGGCCCTCGAGTTCGATCCGGAGACGCCGTTTTCGAAGCTGACGAAGAAACAACGCGACGCCCTGATCAACGGCACCTCCACCAAGGTCTCGGTGCGCTACAAGAATCGTTTCGGACGTGTTCGCAACTGGACCGCTCCTTTCGAGGGGGTGCGCGGCTGGATGGACCGCAAATTGGAACAGGCCGAAAGCGAGAAGCAAAAGGAACGGTTTCTGGCCTACACCCGCGAAATCGCCTGCCCCACCTGCGACGGCGCTCGTCTCAAGCCGGAGATTTTGTCCGTGCGCCTGGACTCGGAATCCGACGGGCAGAAGTCGATCGCGGGCTTGACGTCGATGTCCGTCGCCGACGCCGCGCAGTTCCTGGACACCCTCGTCCTGGGTTCCCGGGAACGGCAGATCGCGGACGCGGTGCTCAAGGAGATTCAGGCACGGCTACGCTTCCTCGTCGACGTGGGCTTGACGTATCTCACTCTGGACCGTGCCGCCGGCACCCTGTCCGGCGGTGAGGCGCAGCGCATCCGCCTGGCCACCCAGATCGGCTCAGGTTTGGCCGGCGTGATGTACGTGCTCGACGAGCCGTCGATCGGGCTGCACCAGCGCGACAACAAGCGACTGATCGAGACGTTGAAGCGTCTGCGCGACATCGGCAACACCCTCATCGTCGTCGAACACGATGAAGAGACCATCCGCGAATCCGACTGGATGATCGACATCGGTCCGAAGGCGGGCGAGTACGGCGGCGAGGTCGTCTACCAGGGGCCCCCGAAGGGCATTCTGGAGATCGAGGGATCCATCACCGGCGACTACCTCGCCGGCCGACGCTCCCTCGGCGTCCCGGAGCAGCGCCGCGAGATCGACCCCGACCGTCGGCTCACCGTCGTCGGGGCCCGGGAGAACAACCTGCAGGGCATCGACGTCGACATTCCGCTCGGCGTGCTGGTCTGCGTCACCGGCGTGTCCGGCTCCGGCAAGTCCACCCTCATCAACCAGATTTTGGCGAAAAATCTGCAGAACACCCTCAACCGGGCCCGCCAGGTGCCGGGCCGCGCCAAGCGCGTGGAGGGCATGGAACATCTGGACAAGCTGATCCAGATCGACCAGTCGCCGATCGGCCGCACCCCGCGGTCGAACCCGGCGACATACACGGGCGTCTTCGACAAGATCCGCAACCTTTTCGCCGAAACGCAGGAGGCCAAGGTGCGCGGATACAAGGCCGGGCGGTTCTCCTTCAACATCAAGGGCGGACGCTGCGAGGCTTGTCAGGGTGACGGCACCTTAAAGATCGAGATGAACTTTTTGCCCGACGTCTACGTCCCCTGCGAAGTCTGCGACGGCGCCCGCTACAACCGGGAGACCCTCGAGATCCGGTACAAGGGCAAGACCATCGCTGAGGTCTTGGACATGTCGATCTCGGAGGGCGCAGAATTCTTCGAGCCCATCACCTCAATCCATCGTTATCTGGCCACGCTGGTGGACGTGGGGCTGGGGTACGTCCGGCTGGGCCAGGCGGCCACGACGCTGTCCGGCGGCGAGGCCCAGCGCGTGAAACTGGCCTCCGAGCTGCAGAAGCGCTCCCACGGACGCACCGTCTACATTTTGGATGAGCCGACCACCGGCCTGCACTTCGAGGACGTGCGCAAGCTGATGCTCGTCATCCAGGGGCTGGTGGACAAGGGCAATTCCGTGTTGGTCATCGAGCACAACCTCGACGTGATCAAGATGGCCGATTGGGTCATCGACATGGGCCCCGAAGGAGGCGACGGCGGTGGCCGGCTCGTGGCGGAAGGCACTCCGGAGGACGTGGCGAAGGTGGAGGGCTCCTACACCGGCCAGTACCTCGCCGAAATACTCTAAAATCGAGGGCCCGCACCCAGTCCTTATCGTCGCTGCCGTAAAATAATCCCCACTCAACGGCAGCCTGGCCGCCCGTCAGCGGCCACCGAATAAAGGACACGGTCGAAACAGTCATGGCGTGGTGGGGAAAGTCAGCGCGTTATTCCGGCGTGGCAGCCTTGGCCCTGACGCTGGGGCTCACGGCCGTAAGCTGCACGCAGCCCGCCCCGCGTGACAGTGAGACGGCGTCCATGACGGCGGTGGCCGCGCCGCCGCGTCAAGCTGCGGGCGACCCCGTGACACACCAACTGAGCACGTTGATACACCAGGTCGAGGACACTCACGGCGGGGTGGCCGGAGTCGCGGTGGCCACCGGTCACGGGGTGGCGCACGGCGGCGATCCGGGCCGGTGGCACGCGTGGTCGACGGTGAAAGTCCCGATCGCCGTGCTCGCAGCCAGGGAAGGATCCGATGAGGACGTCGACGTGGACACCCTCATCGAGGCCGCCATCGCCCGCTCGGAGAACCTGCCCGCGGCCGAGCTGTGGCAGTTGCTCGGCGGCGGGACCGCCGCCGCCCGTCAGCTCGAGGAGTTGCTCGCCCCCTACGGAGAAGTCGACGCGTTGTCGCTGGCCCGGGAGTTTATGCCGACCCCCATCGGGCTGATCGCCTGGCCGTTGGCGGGGCAAGCGGAATTTGCCTCCCATCTTCCCTGTTTGCCCGGTGCGGAGGAGGTCTACCAAGCGATGGGGGAGATCGTGCCGTGGCAGGTAGACGGATTGGGCTCCATTGCGGGGATGCATTTCAAAGGGGGCTGGAGCGCAGAAGAGGACGTGGGAAAACGCACGTACACCTATCGACAGATGGGGGCGTTGGAGACCCCGGACGGGGTCATCGGCATGGCCGTGCTGGTTCATCCAGAGGATGGGGAGCATGCGACGGCGGTGCAGATGGTGGATGATCTGGCTGAGGGGCTGGAGGAGATGGTTAAGACAGACGTGTTCTCCGCTGTAAAGGACTGCACGGCTGCCTGACTTGCTGTGCCAGGCATGTCTTGCTAAGGTAATCGCTACTACCACCCGAGTCGTCTTCAGGACATCGGGTCACAAGCGGAGAACATCCCACCCCATGCCGCCGTCAGGCTGGTTCCGGGTAAAGGTCAGTTGAGAAGGCTATCCGCCTTCATTGACTGATGTGGCATTTCCGCGTGCACCCTCCCAGGTGCCGCGGTTTTTTGCTGCAGGGGGTGAACCTCGCATGTGACGCGGTAGCGAATCACTGCACACTGCTAATTTGAGGAGCCCCACATCAGCGCTGAAGCTCGCATTAATGAGCGAATCCGTGTTCCGGAGGTCCGTTTGATCGGCCCGTCCGGCGAACAGGTAGGCGTCGTCCGTACCGATGACGCACGCAAGGTCGCCTACGAGGCGAATCTCGATCTCGTCGAGGTCGCCCCGAACGCCAAGCCGCCCGTCGCCAAGATCATGGATTACGGAAAGTACAAGTACGAGCAGGCCCAGAAGGCCCGTGAGTCGCGTAAGAATCAGCAGCAGACCGTGGTCAAGGAGCAGAAGTTCCGTCCCAAGATCGACGATCACGATTATGAGACGAAGAAGAACAATGTGATCCGCTTCCTGGAGAAGGGCAACAAGGTCAAGGTCACCATCATGTTCCGCGGCCGCGAGCAGTCTCGCCCGGAGCTGGGCTTCCGACTGCTGGATCGTCTTGCCGAAGAGATCGCCGAGTTCGGCGTCGTCGAGAACAAGCCGAAGCAGGACGGCCGCAACATGACGATGGTCGTCGGCCCGGTCCGCGGCAAGGGCAAAAAGTAGATCAGACAACCGTCAACCGCTATTCGGGAATAAGGACTTATCACCCATGAAGCAGAAGACCCACAAGGGCACCGCTAAGCGCATCAAGGTCACCGGTTCCGGCAAGCTGCGTCGCGAGCAGGCCAACCGTCGTCACCTGCTGGAGGGCAAGCCGTCCACCCGCACCCGTCGCCTGAAGGGCACCAAGGACGTCTCCCCGGCAGACACCAAGCGCATGAAGCGTCTCCTCGGCCGGGCATAAGAACGCCTGTCCGTCCAGAAAAACCTCAACGAAATAAGGAAGATACACAATGGCACGTGTCAAGCGTTCTGTTAACGCCAAGAAGAAGCGCCGCGCGATTCTGAAGTCCGCCAAGGGCTACCGCGGTCAGCGCTCCCGCCTGTACCGTAAGGCCAAGGAGCAGTGGCTGCACTCCATGACCTACGCTTACCGCGACCGCCGTAAGCGTAAGGCAGAGTTCCGCAAGCTGTGGATCCAGCGTATCAACGCCGCTGCCCGCATGAACGACATCACGTACAACCGTCTGATCCACGGCCTGAAGCTGGCCGAGATTGATGTCGACCGCAAGATCCTCGCGGACCTGGCCGTCAACGACTTCGCCACCTTCTCCGCACTGTGCGAGGCCGCCAAGGCTGCCCTGCCGGAGGACGTCAACGCACCGAAGGCCGCCTAAGCAGCCTTCGCACTTCGACGCGCATCACCGTCGGCGCCCCTGTTAGGCAGGGGCGCCGACGGTTTTCTTTTTCCGGAGCCTGCCGGCACACGCCGCAGAACCGAAGCCGGGCCCGGGAGGATGGTCTTTCCTCCCGGGCCCGGCGTCGGTCTCCCCGTGGGAGATCAGAAGCGGGTCATCGGCTCCCGAATGATGCCGAACCGGTGAGTCGTGGTGCTCACCGTCTGCTCCAGCAGCCAAGGAAGCAGCTCACGTCGGCCGTCGGCCAATACCGGGGAGTCCATGATCACCGAATCAGATTCGACGGCCGCCTCATACAGAGCGTCATCGACCGCACCGACGGTGCGCACCCGGGCATTGTCCCGTTCCGTCACCAGGCGCGCGAAGTCCTCGTCCGGCATGTTCTCCGCGAAGGAGAACTCTTCCGCCACGCCGGGCCGTGCGGTGAAACGGACCGGAGAGCCGGTGCGGGCGGCCGCCAGCAGCAGACGATAGACGTCGCGGCGGGCGGCGCCTTCGCCGATACGCACGAGCAGCGGCTCCAATAGCGGCAGGTAGCGGAAGATGTTCGTCTCATAACGCAGGCCGGTGCGGTCGTGCTCACGGCCGAACTCGGTGTCCCAGGCGTGCTGGTCAAGTTCCGCCGCGCGCCACAACCACGCCCGGTCCTCCTCGTCGAGTTCTCCGGCCCAGCTCTCTAGCATCCGGTTGATCTTTGGCTGCACGCTGACCTCCGGGGAGGCGAGGGCGTCGTTGTCGACCCAGGTGCCGAAGGTGCCGACGTAGTTCGGGCCGCCAGCCTTCGCGCCCGGCCCGATCGCCGAATTCTTCCAGCCGCCGAAGGACTGGCGCTGCACGATCGCACCGGTGATGCCGCGGTTGACGTAGGCGTTGCCCACCTCCACGTGCTCACGCCAGTAGGCGATCTCGTCGGTGTCCAGGGTGTGGATGCCGCCGGTCAGTCCGAAACCGGTCTGGTTCTGCCATTCGACGGCCTCTTCGAGGGTGTCGGCGTACATGATGCCCAGGACGGGTCCGAAGCACTCGGTTTGGTGGTACCAGGAACCCGGCTGCACGTTGTCGCGCACGCCGGGGGACCACAACGTGCCCTCCTCGTCGAGCTGCTTCGGCTCGATCAACCATTCCTCGCCGGGCTCCAGGGTGGTCAACCCCTTCTTCAGTTTCTCGCCGGGCGGCTCAATGAGCCCGTTCATGCGGGTGGAGACGTCGATGCCGCGCCCGATCTTCAGGGTGCGCACTGCGTCGTAGAGCTGGGTGCGCAGCCTCTTCGACTTGCCGGCCGGACCGACGAAGATGACCAGGGAAGAAGCGGAACACTTCTGGCCGGCGTGCCCGAAGGCCGAGTCGACCAGGTCGTCGATCGCCAGATCCGGGTCACAGGAGGCGGTGATGATCAGGGCGTTCTTGCCGGAGGTCTCCGCAGAAATCGACATCTGCGGGTCCCAAGAACGAAACAGCCGGGCAGTTTCCGAAGCGCCGGTCAGGATGACGTGATCGACCCTGGGGTGCGACATCAGCCGCTTGCCGGCCTCGCCCTCGTCCGCGCGGACTAACTGTACCAGATCCGGGTCTTCACCGGCGGCGGCCAGCCCGTCACGGATGGCGTCGACGGCGACCTCGGCGCAACGCACCACCTGGGGCGCGGGCTTGATGATCACGGCGCTGCCGGCGGCCAACGACGCCAACACGCCTCCGACCGGGATGGCGACGGGGAAGTTCCAGGGCGGAGTCACCACCACCAGCCCCTCCGGCACGAAAGTGGAGTAACCGGTGCCCAAGGCACGTGCGGATTCCGCGTAGTAGGTGGCGAAGTCCACGGCCTCCGAGACCTCGACGTCGGCCTGGGCGATGGCCTTGTCCGCTTCCCAGGCCATGGCGGAGATCAATTCCTGCCGCCGATTCGCCAGCGACTCGGCGATGACGTCCAAGACATCCGCGCGGTCTTCGCTGGCGGTGGCTCCCCAGGCGACGGCCAGCTCACGGGCCTTGTCGACGCTGGCGTCCACCTTCTCCGGATCAGAGACCTCTGGCGCCGACGCCGGCCCGGGGTCCGTGCTCAGAGCTTCCACCCCCCACCGACGGTTGGCCACCAGGGCGGGGTCGGTGTCCGGCTCGTTGCGGAATCGACCGGGGCGGGTACCGGAACCGAGCCCCGAGTCGATCTCCCGGTTCTGCCGCCGCTGCGGTTTCGTGGACACCTCCCGGCGATCGGCGACCGCCGAGCGGAAGCGCTCCTCCTGGTCGTCCATCGCCCGCTCGCCGGCGTCGCCGACGGTGAACAACGCGTGCAGGAAGTTTTCGTCCGCGCTGTTTTCCTCGAGGCGGCGCACCAAATAGCTGACGGCGACGTCAAAATCGGTGGCGGCCACGACGGGGGTGTAGAGGATCAGGTTGGGGAACGAGTCTTTGACCGCCCGTGCCTGGGCGGGGGCCATGCCCTGCAGCATTTCGGCGTCGACGAGCTCCATGACGCCGCGACGCTCCGCGATCTCTTTGGCGGCGGCCAGGGAATACAGGTTGTGGCTGGCGACGCCGAGACGGACCGCGCCCAGATTCTCCGGGACCAGGACATGATCGAGCAGGCGCAGATAGTTGGCGTCGACCTCAGCCTTGGTGTCGTAGGGGGCCTGCTTCCACCCGTGGACTTCGGCCTCGGCCTTCTCCATGGACAGGTTCGCGCCCTTGACCAGACGGATCTTGATCGGGGCCCCGCCCGCGGCGACGCGGGCACGGCCGAACTCCGCCAACTCTTGCAGCGCGGCAAAGGAGTCCGGCAGGTAGGCCTGGAGCACGATGCCGGTCTCGTAGTCGTGGAACTCTTCTTCGCCGAGCAGCTCCGTGAACAACCGGATGGTCATCCGCAGATCCTTGTATTCCTCCATGTCGAGGTTGATGAACACCCGCGGGCTCTGCTTGATGGCGGCCCGGTAGAGGGGACGCAGCTGTTCTTTCAACCGCTCCACGTTGCCGTCGACGTCCCACGGGTTGAGCTGGGCGCACAGCGACGTCGCCTTGACGGAGACGTACGTGACGCGGGGGTTTTCGATGAGCTCGAGCGTGCGCCGGGCGCGATCCGCGGCCTCGTCATCGCCCAAGACCGCTTCGCCCAAGAGGTTCAGGTTGAGTTCCTCCCCTTTTTCCGCCGCCTCCTCCAGCAAGGAGTTCAACGTCGAGCCCTCGGAATCGAGGACCAGGTGGCCGACGAGCTGGCGCATGCGCTTGCGGGCGGCGGGCATGACGACCTGCGGGATCACCCCGGCCAGCTTGGTGCCCGCGTTGAGCAGGAGCCGGTCGATCCCGCTGAGAAAAGCCGGTGCCTCCGGGACCTTGCTCAACGCCTGCGCCGCCGTCTGATTGTCTTCCGGACGGGCGACGCGGTCCACGAAATCCATCGTGAAATCGACGCCGGCGGGATCCTGCATCAGCTGTCCCAGCATCTGCGCGGCCTCGTCCTGCTCGCCTTCGGTGGCGGCGAGCCATGCACGTGCCTGCTTCACAACCGCGTCAACGGAATCATCCAGCGTGGTGTCTGGGGTCTGGGTTGTCATGGCGTCCGCCTCCTCGGGTTTGTGGGGGCGGGGGTCATGCCCGCGCCCCCAAAATATGGCACGTTTAATTACCTCCGCCAGTGTATGGACTTGGCTGGTCCCTGTCTGCGCCTTCCGGATCTGGTACACCTGGCAGGGGGAGTGCGCTGATAACCTGACGCATATGAGCCTCGATTTTTCCCAGCCGTTCACGGAACGGACTCCGCGGGTGGTCAACGCCGCAAAACTGCTACGTTCCGCCGGACGTCGAAAAGCGGAACGGTTTCTCGTGGAGGGGGAGAACGCCGTCGACGCGGCGGTGTCCACCGGGTCGGCCACCGACTTGTTCGTGACGGAGCGGGCCGCGGAGCGGTTCCCCGACATCGTCACCGCCGCCGGGTACATGAACGTCTACACCCACGCCATCGATGAGAAAGCCGCCCGCGCTCTGACCGACACGGTGACCACGACCGGGCTGTTCGCGGTGTGCACGCCCGTGTTGTGGAGCGTCGGCAAGGCGCTGGGCAAAGCCCCGAAGTTGGTGACCGTCCCGGTGCAGACCTCCGAGCCGGGCAACGCCGGCACCCTCATGCGCGTCTCTGACGCGATGGGCGCCGACGCCGTGCTCTTCGCCGGGGAAACCGTCGACCCGCAGTCCGGCAAAGCCGCCCGCGCCTCGGCGGGGTCGTTGTTCCACGTCCCGGTCGCCCGCCACGCGGACGTCAACGACGTCCTCGGCCAGGTCCGCGCCAAGGGCCTGACCATCCTGGCCACCGCCGCCGACGGGGAAGTCGACCTCGACGATGCCGACGACCTGCTGGCGCGACCCACCGCCTGGCTCTTCGGCAATGAAGCCCACGGCCTCGGCGAGGAGCTGCTGGCGAAGGCGGACCACCGGGTGCGCGTGCCCATCCGCGGCCGTGCGGAATCGCTGAACCTGGCCACCGCCGCCGCCATCTGCCTCTACGAATCCGCCCGGGTCCAATCCCGGGCGAAAGGAGAATAAACAGGTTGAACGAAACCCGCGCACAAAAGTCCAAGATCCTGGCCATCGTCCTCGCGCTGTTGCTCGGCGGGCTCGGCGTCCACAACTTCTATATGGGGCACAACACCCTGGGCCTGGCCAAGATCGCGCTTAACGCTTTCGGCATCGCCATGAGCCTGCTCGCGGTCGGGCAAGCCCTGCTGTTCATCGCCGGTTTATGGGTGATCCTGGAGGTGATCATGATCGCTTTCGGGCTGGGAAACATGAAAACGGACCGGCATGACGTCCCGTTGAAGTGGTGAGTCCGTTTCCGCTGTGACCGCACCCGCCTGACCCCGTTTCCACCCGCGCCGTCGTGCGCGGGCGTTGTTTTTCGCCGGGGTCCGCCGAGGTCTGAGGTTTCGACGGGCTCATCCATGGTGAGGCCGAGGCTCGCCGGTATGCTTGATCGAGTCCGAACCAAGCGCGATTACGAAGGGTCGAAGAACGCAACGTGTCTGATCAGCCCGAGATTGAATTGACCGAGGCGTCGCTGAACGCCGCAGCAGAGCAGGCCGTCGCTGCCTTTGACGCAGCCACCAGCCTGGCGGAGCTCCAGCAGGCCCGCCGGGAGCACCTGGGGGACAGCGCGTTCATCCCGCGCGCCCGCCAGGCCATCGGCACGTTGCCGAAGACGGAGCGCAAAGACGCGGGCAAGATGGTGAACATCGCCCGCGGTTCCGTCGAAAAGCATTTCGCCGCAGTGCATGAGCGCATCGAGGCCACCGAAAAGGCCGAGCAGCTGGCCGCGGAAACCGTCGACGTGACGGTGCCGACCACCCGCCGGCAGACGGGCGCCATGCACCCGATCACCACGCTCAAGGAGCAGGTGTCCGACATCTTCGTCGGCATGGGGTGGGAAATCGCCGAGGGCCCCGAGGTGGAGGCGGAGTACTTCAACTTCGACGCCCTCAACTTCAAGCCGGACCACCCGGCGCGCACCCTGCAGGACACCTTCCACATCGGCGCCGAGGGCTCGCATCAGCTGTTGCGCACCCACACCTCCCCGGTGCAGGTCCGCACGATGCTCGAGCGTGACGTGCCCGTCTACATCGCTTGTCCGGGCCGGGTGTTCCGCACTGACGAGCTCGACGCCACGCACACCCCGGTCTTCCACCAGATCGAGGGTTTGGCGGTGGACAAGGGGCTGACGATGGCGCACCTGCGCGGCACCCTGGATCACTTGGCCAAGGTGCTCTTCGGCCCGGAGACCACCACGCGCATGCGCACCAATTACTTCCCGTTCACGGAGCCTTCCGCAGAGGTTGACGTCTGGTTCGCCAACAAGAAGGGCGGCGCCG
>CALZCR010000008.1 GCA_945631445.1 uncultured Corynebacterium sp.
GATGCCGTCCTCGGTCTCTGCGACGGTGCCCAGGGCGCCGGTGAAGCCCAGCCGCTTCGCCAGGATCTGCGCCAGCTGCACCGGGGTGGCGGTGACCAGCCACACCTGTTGGCCGGCGTCTAAGTGCATCTGCGCCAGCTCGCGGGTGCCGGAGTAGACCTTGGCGATCATCTTGGCGTCGACGATGTCTTCGCTGATCTCCACGAGGTCGGCCAGCTTGCGCCCCTTGATGAACTCCATCGCCTGGGTGCGGCCCTTGGCCACGTCGCCGGCGTTTTCTGTGCCGGTGAAGCGGAACTTCAGCTGCTTCCACATCACCGGCAGGATCTCCGAGACGGAGAAGAACTTCTTGCGGGCCATGCCCATGGCCAGCTCAATCAGCGACGACCCCTGAATGAGGGTGTTGTCGACGTCGAAGAACGCGGCCGCGCCGACGTCGACGGGGATGTCCGGGTCCGGCTCCGTCAGCCGCCACCCGCCGGCGGCGCGCACCGAGCCGGAGACGGAGTTGACCCCGGTGGAAAAGTCCTGGAAACCCAGGCCGAAAGCCTCCTGGAACGCCTCTTCCGCGGCGGCCTGGCCCGCTTCACGCTGGGACTGGTCGTCGATGGGCGGAGCGACGGAGTCTTCGATGAAGCGGCGCAGCTTGCCCCGCGAGGCCGCCCACGTGGCGATGAAGTCGCGGGGGTCGGTGGGGAAGGGGTCGACGGGATCCAGGGGTTGGGGAGGATCGGCGCTCATCGTCGGCGTACCCGCCTTCCTACGGTGTCGTGGCTGTTCGGCGCGCCGGTGACTGTGCCCGGCGTACAGTAAGGACTACCATCGTAATTCTTAACCCGCCACGGAATGAATGCAGAAGGGGACTCGCCGTCGTGACCCAGCCAGTAGTCGAGTTGATGGTGCGCACCACCTGCGGGTCCTGTGTGCGGGTCCACGCCCAGATCACCCCCGTGGTGGCCGCGGCCGGGGCGGTGCTCCGGGTGCGCAACGTCGACCACCATCCTGAGTTGGCCATGGAATACGGCGACCGGGTTCCGGTGGTGGTCATCGACGGCGAGGAGTTCGCGTGCTGGGAAGTCGACGACGCGGAACTCGCCGCCGAATTACGGGGCGAATGACACAATTGACCCTATCGAAGGTATCCTTTCGATTGATATTGCCTGAAAGCACCCCGAACGGTTGGAGGAACTTTTTGTGAGCGTGCTCGTCGTCGGGATGTCCCATCGGTCTGCCCCTGTCTCCCTGCTCGAGAGGTTGAGCATGGATGACACGGTGCGTCACGAAACGGCCACCCGGCTTATCGATCAGCCCGCCCTATCGGAGGCGATGATCATCTCGACCTGTAACCGGATCGAGGTCTACTCGTCCACCGACTCTTTCCACGCCGGCGTCAGCGACGTCCTGGACGTCCTGCAGGAGATCTCCGGCGTCGACGTAGAAACCCTGCGCGGCTACCTGTACGTGCGCTACGCCGACGCGGCCGCCGAGCACATGATGGTGGTGACCTCGGGCCTGGATTCTATGGTCGTCGGCGAACAACAGATCATCGGCCAGGTGCGCACCGCCTACCAGGAGGCCCACGACAAGGGCACCGTCGGACCGCGCCTGCACTCGCTGGCGCAGTCGGCCCTGCACGTGGGCAAGCGCGTCCACACCGAAACAGAGATCGACGAGGCCGGCGCCTCCATGGTCACCTTCGCCCTGGACAAGGCGCGGGAGGAGCACGGCCGGGAGGACTTCCGCGGCCGGACGGCGCTCGTGCTGGGCGCCGGGGCCATGGCGTCGCTGGCGGCGACGCACCTGGGCAAGCTGGGCGTCGAGAAGCTGATCATCGCCAACCGCACCCGCGAGCGCGCCGAGCGCCTCGCCGGACACGCCCAGGAGGCCGGGGTGGCGGCGCAGGTCATCGACTACGAGGACCGCGCCGAGGTGCTTGCCGACGTCGACGTCGCGGTCTCCGCGACCGGCGCCGACGGCTTCACCATCGAGGCCGGCGACGTCCCGGCCGGGCGCACCGCGCCGCTGACGCTGATCGACTTGTCCCTGCCGCGCGACATCGACGACGCCGCCGGGCAGCTCGACGGGGTGACCCTGGTCAACATCGAGTCGCTGCACAAGGCGGTCACCTCGCGGGACTCCACCTCGCCGAGCCACCGGCAGGCGCAGGAGATCATCGCCCAGGAACTCGCCGAATTCCAGTCCCAGCAGCGCGTCCGCGACGTCGTGCCCGCGCTCACCGCCATCCGCAAGAGCGCCAACGAGGTCGTCGAACGCGAACTCGACCGCCTGCGCGGCCGCCTGCCGGAAGCCGGCGACAAGGAGTTCAACGAAGTCACCAAGGCGTTGCGGCGCGTGGTCAACGAGCTGCTGCACACCCCCACCGTGCGCGCCAAGGAACTCGCGTCCCATAGCCAACGCGTCACCTACGACATAGCCTTGGAACAACTCTTCGGGCTGCGTCTCGACGCCCCGGAGGACGCCCCCTCGGTCGCCGTCGAAGCCACGGCGCTGCCCTCGGTCGGCCGGGACTCCACCGGCACCATCTTCACCATTGGAAAGGACTCCAATTAAATGACGAACGCCCCCTTGAGGATCGGCACCCGCGGATCCAAGCTGGCCACCACCCAGGCCGGCCACATGCGCGACGCCATCATCGCCGCCGGCTACGAGGCCGAGCTGACGATCATCACCACCCCCGGCGACGTCAACATGGCGCCCGTCGAACGCATCGGCGTCGGAGTGTTCACCCAGGCCCTGCGCGAAGCGATGGAAAACGACGAGTGCGACATCGCGGTGCACTCCCACAAGGACCTTCCCACCGCCCCCGACGAGCGTTTCCACCTCATCGTCCCCGTCCGCGAGGACAACCGCGAGGCGCTGATCGCCCGCGACGGCCTGACCCTGGAGACCCTCCCGCAGGGTGCGAAGGTGGGCACCTCCGCGCCGCGCCGCATCTCCCAGCTGCGCGCCGCGCGCCCGGACCTGGAGATCCTGCCGTTGCGCGGCAACATCGACACCCGCATGGGTAAGGTCACCAGCGGCGAACTCGACGCCGTCGTGCTGGCCTATGCCGGCCTGGTCCGCGTCGGCCAGGGCGAGCGCGCCACCGAGGTCTTCGACCCGGCCGTGATTTACCCGGCGCCCTCCCAGGGCGCTTTGGCCGTGGAGTGCCGCGTCGACGACGAGCGCGCCCGCGCCGCCATCGACACCCTCGTCGACCCGTCGGCCGGGATCTGCGCCGCCGCGGAGCGCTCCGTCCTGCGCCGCCTCGAAGCCGGCTGCACCGCCCCCGTCGCCGCCTGGTCCACCATCGACGACGCCGGGGAGATTACCCTGCGCGCCGGCGTCTTCGCCGTCGACGGCTCCGCCCAGCTGGTCGCCGAAGGCGCCGGCACCGACGGCGTGGCCCTGGGCGTCGAACTGGCCGAGAAGCTGCTCGCCGACGGCGCCGCCGACCTGATCGACCGCTGACCCAGCCCCATGGCCAAATTGTCGATCACCGATGATCGGGTGACCGTCACTCTCTCCTGGTGGGAGAAAATCGCCTCCGGGCGCTCCCACTTCGCCCTCCCGCTGCGCGCGATCGCCGCCGTGGAACCGGTCGACAGCGTCGTCGCCGCCGTCGCCTACGAGCGCACCAAAGGGCGCCGCGTCCAGGCCACCCGCATCCCGGGCATGACCACCACGGGCGTCTACGCCCACGACGCGGAACAGACCACCACGTTTTTGGTCTGCCACCGGGAAGGGCCGGGCATCATCCTCGACCTGACGGGCGCCACCGTCGACCGGATCATCGTCTCCACCCCCCAGGCGGAGACCTACGCCCGCGCCCTGGAAAAGCGCCTCGTGTAGTACCCGGGGTTCAGGCGGCCCGGCATCGGGCCGTTTTTCATTCCGGCCCTCACTAATTTATGGTGTATTTATCACACGAAGTTCGCCGTCTGAGCGATTGGTCCCCCGCTCGCAGCGGGCGGCGTCCCGCCACCGGCGACCAGCAGCACTCATTCACCCGTCCCGGGCCGGGCCCCTGGACGGGTTCACCCCCTCACACACCCTAGAAAAGAACTGTATGAGCCAGGCACCACAGACTCCCCAGCCGGGGAAGATCGTTTTCGTCGGCGCCGGTCCGGGTAACCCCGACCTGTTGACCGTTCGCGCCCGCGAGGTCCTCGCCGACAACGTCCTCGCCGTGACTGACACTGACGTGCTCAGCGAGGTGCGCGACATCGTCGGCGGGAACCTGCCGGTCCCGCAGTCCGTGTTGGACGAGGCCGAGCAAGAGTACGAGCGTATGTGCACCGAGGCCAAGGAGGCCGGCGCCAGGCGCAAGCCGCCGCGCCCGGCGGCGCCGTCGGCGGGAGAGGTCCGGGAACTGCCCGTGGAGGAGGCGACCCCGGCGAACGTCGTCAAGCAGCTGCGGCAAGCCCAAGACGACGTCGCGCAGGCCTACCTGCGCGGCGAAGGCGGCGACGGACACGTCGTGCGCCTGGTCTCCGGCAACCCGCTGACGCGCGCCTCCGTCATGGCGGAGATCACCGCCGTCGCCGAAGCCGGCCTGGAGTTCCAGGTCGTGCCGGGCATGTCCCTGCCCTCGACGGTGCCGTCGTTCGCCGGCATCGCGCTCGGTTCCACCTATACGGAGGCCGACGTCACCGACCAGGACATCGACTGGGCGCAACTGGCCGCCGCCCCGCAGCCGCTGGTGCTGCAGGCCACCGCCGAAGACTTGTCGACGATCGCCACCGAACTGCAGGCCCAGGGCATGAGCGTGCACACCCCGGTGACAGTCACCACCCACGGCACCACCCGCCTGCAGCGCAGCTACGACGCCACGCTCGGCACCCTGGCCAAGCTCGACGCCGAGCTGCCCGGCCAACTGGTGGTCACCCTCGGCACCGCCGCGGACGAGCGCACCAAGTACTCCTGGTGGGAAAACCGCCCCCTCTACGGCTGGCGGGTGCTCGTGCCGCGCTCCAAGGAGCAGGCCGCCTCGATGAGCGCCCAGCTCTCCGGCTACGGCGCCATCCCGCAGTCCGTGCCGACGATCTCCGTGGAACCGCCGCGCAACCCTGCCCAAATGGACCGCGCGATCAAGGGCATCGTCGAAGGCCGCTACAAGTGGGTCGTGTTCACCTCCGTCAACGCCGTCTCCGCCGTGTGGGACAAGCTGGTCGCCCTCGGCTTAGACTCCCGCTCCTTCGCCGGGGTGCACCTGGCCGCGGTCGGCACCAAGACCGCCCAGGCCCTGCGTGATCTGGGCATGACCCCGGAGCTGCTGCCCGCGCCCACCGAACAAAACGCCGGCGGCCTGGTCAAGGTCTTCCCCGAATACGTCGAAGAGCTCGACCCGGTGGGTCGCGTGCTGCTGCCGCGCGCCGACATCGCCACCGACGTGCTCGTCGACGGGCTGCTCGACCTCGGCTGGGAAGTCGACGACATCGTCGCCTACCGCACCGTCCGCGCCGCCCCGCCGCCGGCCGAAGTCCGCGACCAGATCAAGTCCGGCGGCTTCGACGCGGTGTGCTTCACCTCGTCGTCCACGGTCAAGAACCTGGTCGGCATCGCCGGCAAACCGCACCAGCGCACCATCATCGCCTGCATCGGCCCCATGACCGAAGCCACCGCCCGCGAGATGGGCCTGCGCGTCGACGTCGTCCCCGAGATCGCGGACGTGCCGAACCTGGTCGACGCCTTGGCCGAACACGTCGCCGACCTGCGCGCCGCCGGCCAGCTGCCGCCGCCGAAAAAGAAGCGCCGCGCCCGCCGCAAGCCCGCCGCACCGGCCCAAGCCCCGGCGGAAAGCGCCTGAGACAGGCGGGGTCCTAAGATGGGTGGACAGACACCGTTCGCCCTTCGAGAGTAAGGACCCCGCCTTGTCGAACTTCCCCTCCCGCCGCCCCCGCCGGCTGCGCGCCACCCCGGCCATGCGCGAGCTCGTCTCCGAAACCCGGCTCCACCCGGCGGACCTGATCCTGCCGATGTTCTACGCCGACGGCATCGACCAACCCCGCGAGATCAGCTCCATGCCCGGCGTCTACCAGCACACCCTCGACTCGCTGAAGGCCGCCGTCCGCGAAGCCGCCGACGTCGGCATCCGCTGCGTCGACCTCTTCGGCGTGCCCCGCGACGAGGACAAAGACGCCGACGGCTCCGAAGCCTGGAACCCCGACGGCGTGCTCAACCGCGCCCTGCGCGAGCTGCGCGCCGAATTCGGCGACGACATCCTGCTGATGGCGGACACCTGCCTCGACGAATTCACCGACCACGGCCACTGCGGCGTCCTCGACGCCGCCGGAAACATCGACAACGACGCCACCTTGGAGCTCTACGCCAAACAGGCCGTCGCCCAGGCCGAGGCCGGCGCCCACATCGTCAGCCCCTCCGGCATGATGGACGGCCAAGTCGGCGTCGTCCGCGCCGCCCTCGACGCCGCCGGCTTCGCCGACGTCGCCATCATGGCCTACTCCGCCAAGTACGCCTCCGCCTACTTCGGCCCCTTCCGCGAAGCCGTCGGCTCCTCCCTGGAAGGCGACCGCCGCACCTACCAGCAGGACCCCGCCAATCTGCGCGAATCGCTGCTGGAAACCCAGCTCGACATCGACGAAGGCGCCGACTTCGTCATGGTCAAACCCGCCCTGCCGTACCTCGACGTGCTCAGCGCTCTGGCCGAGAGCTCCCCCGTGCCGGTGGCCGCCTACCAGGTCTCCGGCGAGTACGCGATGATCCAGGCCGCCGGCCGCAACGGCTGGATCGACCTGGAGGCCGTCATGATGGAATCGCTGACCTCCATCAAACGCGCCGGCGCCGACCAGATCTTCACCTACTTCGCCGTCGAGGCAGCGAAGGTGCTGAACCGTTGAGCGCACCCATGAGAGGACCCCGCCGGCAGCCCAACCTGCCGGTCACGGTCGTCGACAAGCCCGAAAGCGACGGTGACGGCGGGCGACCCGAATCCGCCCGCCTCATGCTGATCATGTTCGGGGTCGCCGCCGGCCTCGAACTCGTCGCCCTGATCCTCAACGTGGTCACCACCGTCGTCGACCCCGCCCCCTTGATGAGCGCCGCCCGCGAAGCCGCCGACGAGACCGGCGGCCCGATCGTCGAAGCCGCCGCCTGGGGCTCCGTGGCGATGGTGACGCTGTTCTACCTCGCCGTCGTCGCGATCCTGACCGCCGCCATCGTCGCCATCCACAAAAACGGCAAATGGGCCGCCGGCGCACTACGGCTGTGGACCATCTTCGCCATCTACTTCGCCTTCCGCGGACTCACCGTCTTTCTCATCACCCCCGTCGGCAGCAACGCCCCCGACGCCCTCTTCCTCGCCGACGGCGCCGTTCAAATCCTCGTCGGCGTGGCCGCCGTCCTCGGCGCCGTCTTCGGCTCCCGCCCCGACACCCGCGCCTGGCTGACCACCCCCGACGACAGGACCTGACCCACCCCCATGTCGAGCATGTACGGCGGCGGCTACCGCCGCGACCCCAACGACCTCAACCGCCGCCACGACGTCACCCTCCCCGCCGACGGCGACTGGCCCACCTCCCTGAAAATCGGCCACGGCCTCACCCTCATCGCCGCCGTCCTCCTGCTGCTCACCGGATTTTTCATGCTCAGCGGCTACCAGGGCGACCCCGACGCCGACCTCGCCTACGTCGAGGCGCTGATGAGCAACCAGCGCTTCACCGGCGTCGTCAACCTCATCGCCGGCGTGCTCATCACCCTGCTCGCCGCCCAACTCCGCGGCGGCGGAAAAATCTCCCGCCGCTGGCTCGCCGGCGTCATCGCGCTGACCATCTTCGTCAACGTCGCCGCCTTCGCCATCCAGACCGCCGGCCTGGCCTCCATCGCCATCGTCGTGCTGCTCGCCGTCGCCGCGCTCTTCCTCTTCCGGCCCGCCGCCAACCTCTATATCCGCACCAAGTGGGAAGAAAAACAGTGACCGCGCCACCAGAGTTGGCCATTCATCGAACTAATGGTGGATAATCGATTGGTATGACACGTCGACAGTTACACCGTGCCCCCATCCTGGACGCCGCCGCCGGCCGCACCCCCACCCGGACCCCCGTCTGGTTCATGCGCCAAGCAGGCCGCTCCCTGCCCGAATACAAAAAGGCCCGCGAAGGCATCACCATGCTCGACTCCTGCTTCATGCCGGAGCTGCTGGCCGAAATCACCCTCCAGCCCGTCCGCCGCCACGACGTCGACGCCGCCATCCTCTTCTCCGACATCGTCGTGCCCCTCAAGGCCGCCGGCGTCGGCGTCGAAATCGTCCCCGGCCGCGGCCCCGTCATGGACCAGCCGGTGCGCACCCGCGCCGACATCGACAACCTGCCCGTCCTCGACCACGAAGTCACCGAAGTCGCCGACGGCATCTCGATCATCCTCGACGAACTCCGCGACGACCAGGCCCTCATCGGCTTCGTCGGCGCTCCCTTCACCCTGGCCAGCTACCTCGTCGAAGGCGGCCCGTCGAAGAACCACGAACGCACCAAGGCCATG
Source organism: uncultured Corynebacterium sp. (assembly GCA_945631445.1). Lineage (GTDB taxonomy): Bacteria > Actinomycetota > Actinomycetes > Mycobacteriales > Mycobacteriaceae > Corynebacterium. The sequence continues at coordinate 8,497 of CALZCR010000008.1, forward strand.
ATGCACGGCTCCCCGGACGACTGGCACGCCCTCATGCGCCGCCTGGTGCCCACCATCACCACCTTCCTGCGCACCCAAGTCAACGCCGGCATCGACATGATGCAGCTCTTCGACTCCTGGGCCGGCTTCCTCACCGAAGCCGACTACCGTGAATTCGTCTTGCCCTACTCCGTCGAAATCCTGGAGACCGTCGCCGACGACGACATCCCCCGCATCCACTTCGGCGTCGGCACCGGCGAACTGCTCGGCGCCATGTCTGAGGCCGGCTCCGAGATCGTCGGCGTCGACTGGCGCGTGCCGCTCGACAAGGCCGCCTCCCGCATCGCCGCCGCCACCGGCCCCAAGGCCATCCAAGGCAACCTCGACCCCGCCATGCTGTTCGCCGGCGGCGACGTCGTGCGCCAGCAGGTCGCCCGCATCAAGGCCGAAGCCGCCCGTGCCATCGACGCCGGCGACGCCACCGGCCACATCTTCAACCTGGGCCACGGCGTCCTGCCCACCACCCAGGCCGAAGCCATCACCGAAGCCGTCGCCATCATCCACGAGGAGAACTGACCCCACCTATGCGTTACGCCGTCATCGGCGCAGGCCTGGCCGGCCTGACCGCCGCCACTGAAATCCGCCGCGCCGACGCCGACGCGACCATCCACGTCTTCGAGGCCACCGACCGCATCGGCGGCAAACTCTTCACCGTGCCCTTCGCCTCCGGGCCCACGGACCTCGGCGCCGAAGCTTTCCTGGCACGTAGGCAAGACGCCGTCGACTACTTCACCGAACTGGGGCTGGGCGAGTCCATCGTCCACCCCTCGGGGAAGCGCTCCTTGGTATACACGCAAGGACAGGCCAAGAGCCTGCCCGCCGGCGGAGTGATGGGCATCCCGTCCTCCTCGGCGCCCGTGGCACACCTGGTCAGCGACGACACTGCCCGGCGCATCGACGCCGAAGGCGACGCCGAGCCCATCGACTGGACGATCGGCGGGGACGTCAACATCGGCGCCCTAGTGCGCGAACGCTACGGCGACGAGGTCGTCGACCGCGTCATCTCCGCCCTGCTGGGCGGGGTGTACTCCTGCACCGCCGACGACCTCGGCATGCGCGCCACCGTCCCGCAGCTGGCCGAAGCCTTCGACGCGCTGGCCGAAGCAGGGGAGAAGGTCACCCTCTCCGCCGCGGTGCGCCGCATCGAAGACTCCCGCCCCGTCCCGGCCGAGGGGGAAGAGCCCGCCCCCGTGTTCGGCACCTTCCGCGGCGGCTACGCCGAAGCCTACGAAACCCTGGCGGAGGCCTCCGGCGCGGAGATCTACTTGGACGCCTTCATCGCCGGCGTCGAGCGCTCCGGTGACTCCTATACGGTCGTCGGCGGTGGGGAGCCGGCCGACGAGCCCTACGACAAAGTGGTGCTGGCCACCCCGGCGCCGACGACGGCGCTGCTGCTGAAGAAAATCGCGCCCGAGGCCGCCGAGCGGCTGAAGTCCGTGAAGCTCGCCAATTCCGTGGTCGTGGGCATGAAGTTCGACTCCGGGGAAGGCCTGCCGGACAACTCCGGCGTGCTCATCGCCGCGGACCAGCCGGGGGTGCGGGCCAAGGCCTTCACCTTCTCGTCGAAGAAGTGGCCGCACCTGGGGGAGCGGGGCGGGGCCCTGGTGCGCGCCTCCTTCGGCCGTTTCGGTGACGACGTCGCCATCCGCGCCGACGAGGACGACCTGGTCGACTGGGCGCTGGACGATCTGCAGAAGATCACCGGTTTCGACGGGCGGGAAGCCGGGTTGGCGGAGATCTACACCCAGCGCTGGTTCGGCGGCCTGCCGCGCTACGACGAGACGCACTTGGACACCGTCGCGGCCGTGCGCGGCCACCTCGACGGTGTGCAGGGTGTGGAAGTCACCGGCGCATGGGCCGGCGGGGTGGGGGTGCCCGCGGTGATCGCGGACGCCCGGGCTGCGGTCGGGCGCCTGGTTTAGGCGTCGTCAAGTAGTCCGCGGGCGGACATCCTGCGGATCGGGTGGGTGTTGGTTTGCGGTGGCCCGCCGTCGGGCGGGTGGTGGACGATGCGTCCGTCCTCCCTTGCGAGCCGCCCGTGCCGCGGCGGGGCGTTGGGGTCGTCGTCGTTGCGGCCGTTGTGGACGGGGCACGCCATCGACAGGTTCTCGAGGTTTGTCTCGCCGCCGTGGCGCCAGGCCCGCAGGTGGTGTACCTGGGATTCGTCGGCGCCGGTGGTGCAGCCGGGCCAGGGGCACACGATGGTCTCGGCGCTGAGCAGCAGGCGCTGTTTCAAGGTGGCCTGGCGCTGGGAGCGGTAGAGGTTGACCGGCCCGGTGACGGGATCGTAGAGGCCGACGAGGTGGTGCTCCGCCAGGGACTGGGCGATGAGCTCGGCGCCGGTGATCGTGGTGCCGTCGGTGAGCGCGAAGACGCAGTCCTCGCCCTCGCCGCGCAGAAGCTTCGCCCAGTCGGGCAACCCCACCACGACCAGCGGGGTCAACGCTTCGCGTCCGGCGGTCGCGCCGCGCCCGTGGACGTGACGGACCAACGCGTCGGCCATCGCCTGCTCGTAGCTCAACCGCGCGTTGTCGCGGCGCAGGCTGCGGGCCGTGCTGCGCAGCGAGGCCAACGTCTGGGACATCAGCCGCTCGGGCAGGGTGACGGTGATGGTGCGCAACCCTTGGGCGTCGGTGTTTTTGCCGCCGCGCAGGGCCCGGCGCCCGTAGGCCTTGCGCTCGGAGTCTGCGGCGGCGCGGTTCAACTCCCGGACTCGGGCGGCGGCCGCCCGGTCGATCTCGTCGACGGTGCCGCGCAGCCGGCAGAGCTCGGCGCGCAGGGCCCACTCGTCGCCGTCGAGAAGCTTGCGGACGTGTTTGTCGATGATCACCAGCGCATCGACGGACAGTTCCCCGTCGCGGGCGGCGGCCACGGCCTCGGCCTGCGCGCGGCGCCTGCGGGTGGGGCCGAAGAAGACGTCGGCCAGCCGGATCCAGGAGCCGGCGGTGGTCCCGCGCAACCCGTAGGCGACCAGTTCGTTTCTGGACATGCCGCGGACGGCCTCGAGCAGGCCGACGCCCTGGGTCTGCAGGGCGGTGAGAGCGTCCAAAACGGTCATGGCCCCGACGATAACCACCGTCAGGACCAGCGCAGCGCCCGACCACGCGCACCCTGTGGATAACTGCCGGCGATACACAGCCGTCGACTAGAAGACGCGGTCACTCCGGCGAGTTTCCCGCTCATCCTGTAGGGAACTCGTGGGTGCCGGGTCCAGGAAAGCGATGTTCGGGTGCCCAAGCGTGCCTGCGCGCGCCCCCACTTTTCAAGGACGTGAAAACAACCATATGGTTTACCCCGTCGCTAACCCCTACAATAGCCACCATGACTGACCAGCAGCTGACTTCCGCGAACACCTCCCGCTCCGCCGAATTCTTTGAGGCGGCCCGCGCCGCCACCCCGGGCGGTGTGAATTCGCCGGTCCGCGCATTCGGTTCGGTGGGCGGCCAGGCCCGCTTCATCGCCTCCGCGCAGGGTTCGCGCCTGACCGACGTCGACGGCAACGTCTACGTCGACCTGGTCAACTCCTGGGGCCCGATGCTCATGGGCCACGCCCACCCGGCCATCACCGAGGCGGTCAATGCCGCGGTGAAAAACGGCCTGTCCTTCGGCGCCCCCACCGAAGGCGAGATCAAGCTCGCCGAGGCGATCGTGGAGCGCACCTCCGTCGACCAGGTCCGCCTGGTCAACTCGGGCACCGAGGCCACGATGAGCGCGGTGCGCCTGGCGCGCGGTTTCACCGGGCGCGCCAAGATCATCAAGTTCGACGGCTGCTACCACGGCCACGTCGACGCGCTGTTGGCTTCCGCCGGCTCCGGCGTGGCGACCTTCGCGCTGCCGGACTCCCCGGGCGTGACCGGCGCGCAGGCCGCCGACACCATCGTCGTGCCCTACAACGACCTCGACGCCGTTCAGACGGCCTTCGCCGAGCACCCGGGCGAGATCGCCGCCGTGATCACGGAGGCGGCCGCAGGCAACATGGGCACCGTCGCCCCACGCGAGGGCTTCAACGCGGCACTGAAGAAACTGGCCCACGACAACGGCGCGCTGCTGATCATGGACGAGGTGATGACCGGCTTCCGCACCTCTTACCGGGGCTGGTACGGCGTCGACGAGGTCGCCGGCGACCTGACCACCTTCGGCAAGGTCGTCTCCGGCGGGCTGCCCGCCGCGGCCTTCGGCGGCCGCCGCGACGTCATGGACCGCCTCGCCCCCAACGGCCCCGTCTACCAGGCGGGCACCCTGTCCGGTAACCCCGTCGCCATGGCCGCGGGCCTGGCGTCGTTGACCGCCGCCGACGAGGACGTCTACCCGGTGCTGGCCGCCAACTCCGACCGCCTGGCCGGCCTGCTCACCGAGGCACTGGAGCGCGAAGGCGTGGCGCACCACATCCAGCGCGCCTCCTCGATGCTGTCGGTGCGCTTCGCCGAGGGCGAAGGCCGCGACTTCGCGGACATGAAGGCCGCCGACACGTTCCGTTTCGCGCCCTTCTTCCACGCCCTGCTGGATCACGGGGTCTACGCCCCGGCCAGTGCCTTCGAGACGTGGTTTGTGTCCACCGCCCTGACCGACGATGATTTCGAGGTAATTGAGGCGGCCCTGCGCCCCGCCGCGCAGGCGGCCGCCGCAGCCACAGCCGACAACTAAACCAGCAGGAAGGCACGCTGCATCCATGAGCACGACCATCGTTCACCTCGTCCGGCACGGCGAGGTGCACAACCCCACCCAGGTTCTGTACGGGCGTCTGCCGAGCTTCCACCTCTCCTCCCGGGGAGCGAGCCAGGCGGCCGCCACCGCGGCCTCCTTCGCCGGCCATGACGTCGCCTACCTGGCGGCCAGCCCGTTGACCCGCGCGCAGGAGACCTCCCGGCCGTTCGTCGACGTCACCGGACTGCAGGTGGAGACGGACGAGGACCTCGTCGAGTCCTGGAACGACTACGAAGGCCTGCGCACCAAGGGGTGGCGCTCCGAGCTGCTCAACCCCAAGCACTGGCCGCGGATGACGCGTCCGTCGGAACCCAGCTGGGGCGAGCCCTACGGGGAGATTCTGGCGCGCATGATGGACGCCGTCGAGCGCGCCCGCCTCGCCGCGGAGGGACACGAGGCGATCTTGGTCAGCCATCAGCTGCCGATCGTCACGGTGCAGCGCTCCGTGCGCGGGCTGCCGCTGCCGCACGCTCCGTGGCGCCGCGAATGCGACCTCGCCAGCGTCTCCTCCCTGATCTTCCAGGGCGAGGAAATCACCGACATCTACTATTCGACACCTGCTAGGGAGATTTAAGAATGCATCGACGGAGTTTGCTCGTCGCCGTCGTCGCCACCTCCGCCGTCGCCCTGGCCGCCTGCGGCCAATCGGGCGACAACGCGCAAAACGCCGTCGCGGTGGGCGGAACCTTCCAGTTCCATTCCCCGGGCGGGGAGACCGTCATCACCTACGAGGAAGAGGAACGCGCCCCGTTGCAGGACTTCTCCGGCGCCTCGTTGATGGACCAGGACGAGACGATCTCCTTGTCCGACTTCGAGGACGAGGTCGTCGTGATCAACGCGTGGGGCCAGTGGTGCGCCCCGTGCCGGGCCGAGGTCGACGACCTGCAGGACGCGCACGAGACCCTGGAACCGCTCGGCGGTTCGGTGCTGGGCATCAACGTGCGCGACTACCAGCCGGAGATCGCCCAGGACTTCGTCGTGGACAACGGGGTGACCTACCCGTCGATCTATGATCCGCCGTTCCGCACGGCCGTCGCGTTGGGCGGGGTGCCGACTTCGGTGATCCCGACGACGGTGGTGCTGGACCGCGAGCACCGCCCGGCCGCGGTCTTCCTCCAGGAAGTCACCGCCGACGACATCCTCGAGGTGGCGCTGCCACTGACGGAGGAGACATGATTCTCGCGCAAGACGTGGGCGGGGCGTTCGCTGACGTCGCCGCCACCGGCCCCTTACTCATCGGCGTCCTCGCCGCCGCGTTGGCGGGCCTGATCTCTTTCGCCTCCCCGTGCGTGGTGCCGCTGGTGCCGGGCTACATGTCCTACCTGACCGGCGTGGTCGGCGGGGAGATGGACTACGAGGGCAAGGACGGCCCCGTCGTGGCCAAGAAGCGGCAGGGGGCGGTGGTCGGCGCCGCCGCGTTGTTCATCCTGGGATTTACCGTGGTATTCGTCCTGGCCACCGTCAGCGTGTTCGGCCTGATCAGCGCCCTGGCGTTGAACACCGACACCCTGATGCGGGTCGGCGGCGTCGTGACCATCCTCATGGGCGTGGTGTTCATGGGCATGGTGCCCGCCCTGCAAAAAGACACCCGCATGCAGCCGAAACGGTGGGCCACCTGGCTCGGCGCCCCGCTGCTGGGCGGGGTGTTCGCGTTGGGCTGGACCCCGTGCCTGGGGCCGACGCTGGCCGCCATCATCTCCGTCTCCGCCGGCACCGAAGGCATGACCGCGCTGCGCGGCGTCGTGCTCATCATCGGCTACTGCCTGGGGCTCGGCCTGCCGTTTTTGCTGGTAGCGGCTGGCGCGAACTGGGCGATGACGTCGATAAGTTTCCTGCGCACGCACTCGCGCACCATCCAGATCATCGGCGGCGTGCTCATGATCATCGTGGGCGTCCTGCTGCTCAGCGGAGCCTGGAACTACTTCGTCGGGTGGGCCAGGCAGTGGACCGTCGGCTTCGGCACGACCATAATTTAGGAAGCAGAGACCGTTTGTGAATACCGTCTGGACCTGGGTGAAGAAAGCCTGGCATTGGCTGACCAGCATGCGCACCGCCCTGGCGTTGTTGTTCTTGTTGGCGTTGGCGTCGATCCCGGGGGCGCTGCTCCCGCAACGCAGCCTCAACGAATCCAACGTCAACGACTACTTGGAGAGCAACGGCCGGATCGCCGAGATCTACGACCGGCTGCACTTCTTCGACGTCTTCGAGTCGCCCTGGTTCGTCGCGATTTTCGTGCTGCTGATCATCTCCCTGGTCGGCTGCATCGTCCCGCGTTCGCTGGACCACTGGCAGGCGTACCGCACCCCGCCGACGCGTGCGCCGCGGAACCTGAGCCGCCTCCCGCTGCATCACCTCGGAACGACGGAGCGAGGCTTCGAGGAGGTCAAGGCGACGGCA